>JBMLPO010000148.1:0-5370 GCA_049242065.1 Bacteroidia bacterium | reverse complement strand
AATAAATAAAAAGCCAAATGGTAAAGGTTATCAAAACAGCAAATTGAACATGATTGGTTTTGATGAGGAATTCAAGGTTATTAATGCCGGTAACTAGCTGGAGAATTAACTTTCTAAACTCAAATCTATTTGAAAATCTAAATAAAGAATAAAACTTCCTAACTCCAAAACAAAAAAGGCTGTTTCAACTTATGAAACAGCCTTTTTTGTTTTGGATAAATACAGTTTATAGTATGGCTCTAAAAAGTAAAAATAACAAGCCAGACATGATAATGCTTACAGGTAAAGTAAGTAGCCAAGCTAATGCAATAGTTTTAATGGTTTTGGCTTGTAAGTTTTTGATTCCTTTACTTGCAACCATACTACCTGCAATTCCAGATGACAATACATGGGTAGTGCTAACTGGTAAACCTAACCAGGTTGAAAATCCGATTGTACTTGCTGCAACAATTTCTGCACTTGCGCCTTGAGCATAAGTTAGATGTTGCTTTCCAATTTTCTCTCCAATTGTAGTAACAATTCGCTTCCAACCCACTAATGTTCCTAGACCTAAACTCAATGATATCATGAGAATAACCCAACTAGGAGCATATTCTGTGATTGATTTTACTTTTTGGGCAGATAATTTCAACTTCTCTTTATTATTAGGACTTAAGTTAACATTTTTACTTTCCATTAATTTCTTAATAGATTTTCCCATCATCACTAGATCTTTTCTAATTTCAAATTTATCCTCTCTAGATAAGTTAAGAAAGCTTGTTTGATTGATCAATTTTGATTCAAAATCAGCCAAAAACTTATTAGCCTTTTGGAGTTCAAAACCTTCCTCAATAGTTAAGTCAGTTGTATCAACCTTATGCAAAATTGTATGAATGGTAGTGAGTTCTTCTTTTATTTCAGCGGGATTTCTATTTAAGTCTAATGTGAAATGAGAAGGTACAATTGCAATTAAAATGAGCATCACCAATCCAACTCCTTTCTGACCATCATTAGAACCATGAGAAAAACTCACACCAGTGCAAGTCAATAGTAAAATTAATCGAATCCAAAATGGAGGTGGAGCATTGGTAGCAGGTTCTTTAAAAATAACCTTGGATTTAATCGACTGACGTAAGATATACATTAATAATATGGCGATACTAAAGCCTAATAAAGGTGATAACAACAAACTGAGGCCAATGTCACTAGCTTTTGACCAATTGACATAAGAAGTACTTGAATCCGCGCCAATGAAAGAATAAGCTAATCCAACACCCAATATAGAACCAATTAAAGTATGAGAACTTGAACTTGGAATACCTAAATACCAAGTGCCAAAATTCCAGATAATTGCAGTTAATAATAATGCAGCTATGAGTGCAACATTGTGATAAATGTTAGAATCTAGCAAAACCTCATTTGGAAGCAAATTGGTGATTCCCATAGCAACCGCAATACCACCTGCAAAAACGCCAATTGCATTCCATAATCCACTCCAGACTACTGCAAACCAAGGCTTTAAAGAATTTGTATAAATTACTGTTGCCACAGCATTAGCTGTATCATGAAATCCATTGATAAACTCAAATACTACTGCTGCCAGTAAACACAACAGAAGAAGGATTGTAATAGAAGAATCTAATCCAAACATAGGTAATTACTTACCGCAAGTATATCCAAGCGGAAAAGAATTCCAATATTAAGTAATTCTAAATAAATTGTTAGCCCCTTATCTATCCTTTTATCAAAAAGGAATTCATATAAAATAAATATTGTTTTACATTCGTCGCTTCAATCATTCTAAATATGAAAAAAATTTACTCATTGGTGTTTCTTCTTAGCATGATGCTGGTTCAAACAGCAAAAGCTGATGAAGGAATGTGGATTCCATTATTATTAAAAAAGTACAATTACGAACAAATGAAGGCCAAAGGCCTGAAATTAACCGCAGAACAACTTTACGACGTTAACAATAGCTCAATGAAAGATGCAATTGTTTGGTTTAATGGAGGTTGCACCGGTGAAATTATTTCTAAAGAAGGTTTAGTGTTAACTAATCACCACTGTGGTTATGATGCAATTGCATCTTTATCAACCAAAGAAGATAATATTTTAGATAATGGCTTTTGGGCCAAAAATAAAGGCGAAGAAAGACCTAAAGCTGGCATGTGGGTTTCTATCGTTCAAAAAATTGAAGACGTAAGTGATAAAGTATTGGCAGATTTAAAAGGGGTAGAAGAAAAAAACAGACCTGCAAAACTTCAAGAAATCTTTAAAAAACTAACTACTGAAGCAACTAAAGGAACACATTACGAAGCTCAAGTAAGAGAAATGTTTAAAGGTAATGCCTATTATTTATTCATTTTCGAAAAATTCACAGATATCCGTTTAGTTGGTACGCCCCCTCAATCAGTTGGTAAATTTGGTGGAGATGCAGACAATTGGATGTGGCCTAGACACACCGGCGACTTTAGCATGTTTAGAATTTATGCTGGAAAAGACAATAAACCTGCAGCTTATTCAACCGCCAATGTACCTTACCAACCTAAACACCATTTACCTGTAAATATTAAAGGTATTAAAGAAGGTGATTTCGCAATGATTATGGGCTTTCCTGGAAGGACCAATCGTTATGAGTTTTCTCAAGGTATTGATTTAGCAATTGAAAAAGTTAATCCTACAATCGTTAATTTAAGAGACATTAGATTAAAGGCTTGGAAAGAAGTAATGGATAAAAGTGTAAGTGATAGACTTTTACTTTCTTCTGATTATGCTTCGGTTGCAAATTACTGGAAATACTTCATAGGTCAGACAGAGCAAATGAAGAGATTAAAGGTATATGACTACAAGAAAAACCTTGAAACAAAATTTGCAAAATTTGCCGAGGGAAAAGCTGAATACCAAAATGTACTTTCTAATGTTGAAAAGGCTTACTCAGATTACAAGCCTTATGCTTTACAAAGAACTTATTTATCTGAAGGTATATTAGGAGTAACAATGAATGGTATTGCCTCATCATTATACCCTTATACAAATGCTGTAAAAGAAAATAAAGATACAGCTACAATTAGAAAAGCACTTGAGGCATCATTAGCCGCAACTGAAGAGGCCTATGCTGCTTTCTTCCCTTCAGCTGATGAAAAAATTCTAGCTCAGATTTTGGAAATGTACTATAACAATATTCCTGCTGACCAACACCCTGAATTCATGTCTAAGATTTTAAAGTCGAAAGGAAAATCAAATCAAGAGAAGTTCAGGAATTTTGCTGCCATGGTTTATGCAAAGAGTTTGTTTAGAAGTAAATCAACTTATGAAGAGTTTATTAAAAATCCGAGCATCAAAAAATTAAAAGCAGATCCGTGTTATGCTATGGTTGACGCTTTCTACAGCAATTACTTAAATAATTTCAAACCAAAAGTTGATGCATTTAATGCTGCAATTGGACCTGAAGCTAGAGCCTATATCAAAGGTTTAATGGAAATGATGCCTGAGAAAACTTTTTATCCAGACGCTAACTCATCATTACGCCTAACATACGGCCAAGTTCAAGCCTATGATCCGAAAGATGCGGTTCATTTTGAATATTATACAACTTTAGATGGTGTAATTGAAAAGTACAATCCATCTGATTTTGAGTTCAATGCTCCTCAAAAACTAATTGATTTATATAACAATAAAGATTTTGGTCAATACAAAATGGCAAATGGTAAATTACCAGTAGCATTTATTACTAATAATGATATCACTGGTGGGAATAGTGGAAGTCCTGTAATTGATGGCGAAGGTCAATTAATTGGCTTAGCTTTTGATGGCAACTGGGAAGCCATGAGCGGAGATATTGTATTTGATGAAAAGTACAAAAGAACCATCAATGTAGATATTCGTTATGTTTTGTTTTTAATCGACAAACTTGGCGGAGCTCCTCATATTGTAGGAGAAATGACTTTGGTAAAATAAGAAATATTATTTTCAAAAAAAGGCTGCCCAATTAATTTTGGTGCAGCCTTTTTTTTGCTAAAATTTATAGAGAGACTATTTAAAATGAACTATTATAAAAATATCAAATGAAATTTAAACCTAATTCTAACCCTTGTTTAAGATTAAAATTATTAGTTGATTTCAAGGAAATTGAAGTCAATTTTATTTAGTTATAAAATTTAAAAAGCATACAATTTCAATTCTATCAAATTTTACTATTACTTCAATTTTTTAATTACTTAAAAATAAGATTCAAATAGATTAGAAATTAACTTGAGCTTGAATTCTTAATAAATTTCCTGTTTGTAAATTATTTTGTTTTAAAAAATCCTCATATCTTCTATTAGAAATAGTATAATGTGCAACTAATTCAAAATTTCTATTGAATTGCCATTCACCACCAATTTCTAATTCCTTGACAATATAAGTTCTAGCATCTCTTTCATGTTTTTTACCACCATCATAGTATTGATATCTAATAAATGGAATTAAGATTTGTTTTTTGAATTTAGCCATATATGATACTGTTAAATAACCCCCTCTTAGAGTTGATACTTCAATAGAATCAGTTATTTTATTAAACTCCGGTCCTTTACCAATTGTATATTCACCTTGAATACCAAATGGCTTTGGATATAATACAAAAGTTCCTGCAACCCGTTGATCAAGGTAATTGAGATCAGCATTTGTTTTTACTCCAGTACTTAGATTTGATTTTGGCATAACCCATTTTCCTGTGTAAGCTTGAACTCCAAATTCTATTATTTGTTTTTTGAATTCAAATGGATAGGTTACTCTGCTTACGATGTGTGGTTCATTATTTAATTCCAAGTTATTTGCTGTTTGTCCATTATAAGCTCCAAATGCAAAAATACCGTAGTCACCACTCCCCTTTAAGCCATCATTTACCAAACTTGAAAATAATTTCCGTTTATTTTTAGGCGCCCAGTAAAAAAATAGTCCAATATCTCGTTCATTTGATACTGCGCTATTCAAAGCATCATTTCTATCAAGTGCTAATCGATTTTGACTTGATTGCATATTTTCAAATCCATAGGGCACTTTGCTTTGTCCTATTCTAAATCTGAATTCATTTTCATTGTCAATTCCAACATCAAAATATGCATCCCTAATTTGGCCGAAATGTAGTCTTTCAGTAGATGGACTGCTTGCAAAATCAGGTTGCACATATAAATATACATTCTTACTTAATTGGCCATAGAATATAATCCTCATACGTCTCATAAAAAAACCACCATCTTTACCCCAAGACCTATCACATTGCTCACATCCTAAGTTTCCATTTGTTTCTAAAAGACGATTATACCTTATTTGCATATATCCTCTAATAGATATATTCTCATACCATTTTTTCAATTGCGTGAAATCTTGCACAGGTTTAGTAACGGAACT
>JBMLPO010000147.1:0-7386 GCA_049242065.1 Bacteroidia bacterium | reverse complement strand
AATCTAACTCTGGTATCTAATTGGTTATTTGGATCCTCATAACCTGCATAAGCATAGTAAGGATTTGGAGAAATTGTTACTAAATCCAAAGCTGTTTTACCTGCTTCTGCAGTACCAACAGTTGGAGCAATATTGTCTGTAGAGAATTTATACAATGGCATACCTTGGTTTTCTAAAGTACTTGAGGTAGCAGTGTAGGTAGCATAAGGACGTTTAACTCTTAATTTAACCGTTGTAGTAGTTGGAATCAAACCATCTTTTACGCTTAATAATCTTGACTGATTAGCTAACAAAGGAATTGTAACCCACATTGCTTGAGAGAACAAATAACGTTTGTTTAAAGAAGCACCTGTACCGGCTTCAATCAAGTTAAACAAACTATCATAACTTCTTGCTTCATCATATCTAGGTCCACGATAACGAATTGGACCATTTGGTGCAGTTCTGAAACCTTTACTTCCCATGATGTAAATGTGGTGTTTACCACCCATTGTATATTCAAATCCACCCACATCATTTCTGATTAAATTACTTGTTGGGTTCCAAATCATATCACTTCCATTTTCACCAGGTAATGATGAATCTTCTGCGAACATGATATTTAATCTTTCACCTGTTTCAACATTGATTGCATAACCAGGGAACCAACCTAAACCAGTTCCAGATACAGGATTACCATTTTGATCAACAGATGGAGATTTTCTACGATTCAATTTAATAGCACCACCAATTGTTGTAGCAGCATTCTCACCAGCTTCTAAAACAACACAACGTGTCCATTTTGATTTATCGCTTGTCAATACCAAGTCAACACTTTGCAAATCAGTTAATGAATTATCATCAGATGCTCCACCAATACCTAAACTAGTACCATCTGAACCCACTGCCCAAGCTGGACCAAATGTAGATTGAGTTGGTGGATTGGCAGATGGATTAGCCAAAGCTCTAGCAGCTAATGCATATGGAGCCCAAGTACCACCTAAAATCTTACTATATGCCTTTCTAGGATCTAAAGAGCGTTTAGGAGAACCCGCTGCGAAGTCATGATCATAGAAATTATCAAAATTAGGAGAACCTGTATTTCCTGAACGGATCCAGTTGAAAGGCGTGAATGCTGCAACTTCATCAGGTACACCTGATAACCATGCATTGTTTCTGTTTTCGAATTCAATTGTTCCAGACAAATAACCATTACTGATATCTGTTGCATCATCTGGATTACCTGGAGCAACAACTTGTTGAATGGTAACACTCATTCCCCATTGTGAGAACATTTGCTCATTCGGGCTACCAATTACTCTTTCAGCTGCAATAACTTCACCAGTTGTTAAATTCTTTAAAGTCCAAACTGTTGAATCTGCATTTAATGCTACAGATTTATCTGATGAAGTAGAATTATCTGTTAATTTTAACTCAAAGCTAGCTTTAGGCAATTTAAAAGGATTGATAACTTTAACCAATACTGGACCTAATGCCTTTTTGTACTTAGGAACCTCAACATAATAAGGAGCTAACAAAGCCTTTTGGATTGATTCTTCAGTTAATTGAATTTCATGACCTGCATTACCAATACCTTCAATTTTTTCAATTTCAGGACCATCACCAAAGAATGAATTTAAAATTGTTCCTTGACCATGAGGAGCTGCTTTATGAGGTACAGCCATGTAAGTTCCATTACCTGATCCATCATAACGTTTACGACCAGCTAAGTATTGAGTTTGTTCATTCACACAATTCGTAGCGTTTGAATAAGCAACAATATAGTAGTAGTAGTTTTGGAAGTTAGCTAAAGTTTGATCTGAAGCAGTTGAAAATAAATCTTTGGTTACTTCAAAACTGTGTGCAATGCCTTTATCAGAACCGTTCACCATGATTTTCTTCACACTACCCAAATCAGCATCATTTACAATGTTTACAATTAAGTTAACACCATCTACAACATCACATTGAGCAACTAAACGCGCTTCATCTGTATTATAAATATCTCCTGGAGGCGAGCTAGTTTTGGTTTGGAAAATTTGATAACCTTGGAATTTGTAAACAGTTTTATTTGAGCATAAACCTGCACTTGAATCAGTATAAGCTTCAGTTTCTTGGTAATTGGTGATATTGATAATTAATTTTCTATCAAGTTCAGTAATTTCCATTGACGGAATTGGAGGACCATCAATAAACTTAAAGTTGTTTTTATATAAAACGTATGCTTTATCTGAAGCTTCTTTTAATAAGTTGAATGATCCTGTTGCACCACCTGTTGTAGCACGAGCCCAAACAACCGCAATAGTCACTTCATTTTTAGCACCAGGTAACATGCTGAAAGAACCTGCAGTTTGCATAAAGCGTCGGTCTCCAGGTTGGTTACCAGCAATTCTTTCAGTCCAAGTTTCTCTGTTAGCAGGATCTGAATTACCAGGGAACATAAATGATGCTGTATCACTTCCACCTCTACCATTTCCACCATAGGTAATGTTCAATCCATCTTTCCAACGTCCGTTTAGGTAGTTCCAATAATGTTCAGGACGACTTGGATTTCCTGTAACCGAGAAGTCATTGTTATAATAAACGAATTTAGTTAATCCAATTTCAGAACCATCAGGACGTCTAGGACCTTCGAAAAAGTTTACACCCACACTAGGAGGATTTAAACCATAACCCAAGATACCTTCATCATTATCATCACCATTATAGCAAATACCTAGATTTCTTTTCACATCGCACTCAACATAGTCATCAGAGTAGTTTCCTAAATCCGCATCAACCCATTGACCAAAGATACATGAGTCGATAGTTTCTGTTCCTCTATTGAAAATTGTAGTACGGTAAAAAGTCATATTGTTTACCTCGTCATTGGTTGAATAACCAAAACACTGAGTATGTAATTCAAGACCAATAGGTAAACCTTCAGTTTCTGAGTGGATATTTCCTTTGTCGTTGTAAATCATATACAACATCATATCAGGAATATTATCTGCATTGTTGAAATCAAAAGAAGGATAATCACCAACTACTGGATCATAAATACCATTTGAATCTGCATCAAAAAACGGAGCTAAATTCTTAGCTTCACCAGGACCACCATTACCAGGCCAATTTGCTATAACTGATGGAGGAGTTGACCAATTGGTAGGATTGTTTCTGAATTCTTCAATTTCTTGAAGAGTTATTTTCCAGATTTCATCGTAAGCTTTACAAGTCTCTTTTGTAACAGTTCCTCTAGCAGCTCCTTCAACTTGCAATGGACCTGGATAGTAATCGTTACCACTTTGACGATAGGTTTGAGCAGCAATTCTCAAGTTACCTTGAGTAATACCACCAATCCATAGAGCGCCAGAAAACAAAGAATGCTTAGAAACCTGACCTGGATTAACTTTTGGAATTTCGTAACGGGCATTACTTAAATTCCACCACATATCACCACCATTTAAGATAGTAGTTCTAACGTTGTTTACATCTAAATCTTTTTGTTGAGTAGCTGCTTCGCAACCAGATGCTTTTTTAAGTAACTGTGCTTTAGCATTCTTCTTACCCAGACCTATGTTTTCCATGGCAAAGCCAGAGCTAGCATAAGTTACTAAGGCAAGAACCAAACTTGCTTTTGCAAAAAACTTCATTGATAATGTATTCATAATTGTCATGATACTTACTTAATTAGAAATATAGGGCAAGACCTAAACGAGTTAAACGTGGAAGACCAAAACGGTCTGGATTTAACATCCTTGCATTGTACAAGTCAACATAAGATTGTTGATCGGTTGCAGTTCTGATTTGTTCTTGTGCTTGAGGAGAAGCTAAGAAACCATCATTGTAAGCACTACCTGTATATCTGAATACAGAAGTAACATTAGCTGTATTTAACAAATTTTGAATCCAGATAAATGCACGCAAGCGATAAACTGTTGTAGACCCATCAATTTTCTTTTGTTTGAACTCAAAATTCTTATCAATATTGATATCAATATTGTATTGAGCAGGAAGATTTGCACCGTTGATAGTACCTTTAATTGGGCTTCTAACAACTACACCAGATTGAACACCATCAGGAGTTGGCAACATATTTTGGGTATAAGGTCTTCCAGAGTAAGTTGTGAAAACAAAGTTAATACCTGCATTTTCAAGAATTTTCTTACCACCAACAATAGGACCATTGTATTCTTTACCTGATTTATAGTGGAAATCGAAAGTCATTTTTACTGTATGACGTGTATCAAAATCTAGTGGGAAAATAGTTCTCAAGGTTGGTAAACCTACTTGAACCAAAGCATTACTTGAAGTTGCGTTAGAACCTGTACCATCAGCGAACTGAATTTGGTAGTTAGCACCTAATGAAACATTTCCTAATTCACGAATGGTATATTCAAATCCTACAGATTTAACTGTAGCGAAGTCTAAGTTACCAAAGGTTGTATAATCATTTGGCCATGCTTGAATATAACGATATAACTGAACCATGTTTCTATATTCACGGTATGAAGCAATGATACCCAAAGCAGCATCTTGACCAATTTGTTGACGGAATCCAATTTCATAGTCAGTAACCTGAGTCATTTTCAAATTTGGATTTGCGATGGCACCACCACTTAAACGATTTTGCAAATAGTAGTAATCATCAATTTGTCCAACGTTTGCTGAAGGTCTTTGTGTTAAGATATCATAAGTACCAAAGAACTGACTGGTTGTTGAAATAGGGAAAGAGAACCAAACACGAGGTAATAATTTGATATCTGGAACATAGTCTGTAAATGAAGCTAGTGTTGGTCTGTTTGGATTAGAAGGATCAATTAATAATGGAGTGTTTCTAGTTGTTTTTGCATTTCTTCCAATCTGAGCAGGGTCAGTTATTGGGTTACCATTTTGATCATACCAATTGTTACCACTTCTGAAACCAGCAACTTTTAAATCACCACTCTGACCGCCTTCTCCAAACTTCTCATTGTTTACATATATTACATAATCATCACCGATAGTACTAGGAATTTGAGATTTCAAAGTAGTGAAACGAGCTTCACTGCTACCTTTTACTTCACCAACTGAATAAATCGGAGCCATGCTATATGGATCTTTCAAAACAGGTTGGTTGGCATCAAAACGTTCCATCCTTAAACCAACACGCACAATTAAATCTTTAAATACAAACTTATCTTGAATCCAAGCTGCTAAATAGGTTGGTTGGTAAGCAGGTAATAATCTGCTGGTAGGATTGTTTAAGAAATCTTCAATATTTGGTTTCTTTCTAACTATCCTTCCAAGGTGATCATAACCAGAGTAACTTACAATAGAGTTACCATTGTTTAATAACTCATCAGCATTGAACATATCTAATGAATAGGTTCCAGGAGTATAAGAATTTACATCCAAGAAACTATATTCATTGATTGGTTTTCCATTTGCATCCAATGCACCTGAAGCAATTAATTTATTACGTAGGTTTTTGTCAAAGTTTGTTTGATCTGCTTCAACAATTTTTCTATTGAACCAAACTGTATCTTGGAATACACCATTTTGATCGAATTTTAAAATTGCACCTGAATCAGTATTTAAACCAACAAATTGGCGGTTAGCATATAGACGCATCAAAGACCAAAGTCCATTGGTACTTAAACCATAAGATCTTCTGAACTGTTGTTCACCAGTGATACCTAATTGAATTTCATGCTTTGCTTTTGGATTGCTTTTTGGTGCAATGGTAAATTCACTCATGATGTAAACAGTAATTGCTTCTGTTAAGCTTTTACTATAACCATTACCATTAGTTCCAACATTACTCCACATATTAGAGTAAATTCCATTTGGATTATCTCCATTGATTAATCCACCAAACTGGCGAACAGTTCCAAGGTTATTGATATTATTAGCACCTAAATAATCATATAATGCTCTGGTGTAATTACCTCTTACTGTATTGATATTTGCTTGTTCAAAAGTGTAAGCAGTATCTGTATTACCGGCTTGTCTTAAGTAATTGGTTAAGTAAATATACTTACCATTATCCATTAAGAAACTATCAGGAGCCTGACCAAAGTTTTTTACTACTCTTTGGAAAGTAGGAGCTTGGTAAGTTGTGAACTTTCCTAAGTAACCATAGCTAAAAAAGTCTTTTTGAAACTCTGGATCCATTGATTCGCCTTGTGCTCTTTCGTATGACAAACGTACTGAGTAGAAAGCATTACTGATTCCACCCACTTTTGAAGGATCTTCTTTATCTTTAGACTTATCACCATCCATATTAAAATTCTGAGTGAATTGTAAATAAGTTCTGAAGATATTAGATCTTGACATGGAGTTATTAGCACTATTCATCAATGAATTGAAGTGACTCCAGTTATTTCCTTGCGAGAAATTACCAAAGTAACCCAAACGAACATTTACATTTTTGGTAGGCTGAAAGTTGAAGTTACCATTGATATTAACAGAGTATCCTGCTGCATTTTGTTTGTAGCCAACTTTTTCTAAATCGTTTGCTCTTAAGTATTCAGCTGCATTGAATAATGTACCTGAAGCACCTGGAACCAAAGGAGTTTTTTGCAGCTGAGCCAATTTCTCAGGCTTCACTTGGTATAAATCTACAGCTGGCAAAGCTCCATCTCTAGTATAAGTGAATGAACCTGATAAAAGGAATCCCAAAAGAACTCTTTCATCATTTCCTCTCCCTTTATTGATGGTTTTAATAGGACCAGATATCAAAGCCTGTCCTTGGTTATAATGTGAATTATCTAACCAACCGGCAAAAGGAGAAGCAGTAATATATTCAAAACCACGAGAGAAGTTTTTACTTGGAGCTTTGGTAGTGATACTAATAGCACCTCCAACGAAGTCACCATATTGAGCCGGTGTACCTCCAGTAATAACCTGGATTTGATCAATGGCATTTTGAGGAATGCTGTTAGCACCAGCATTTACACGAACACCATCAATATAATAAGCAGTACCCTCTGCACGTGCACCACGAATATTTGGAGCACCTCCACCTCTTGATTCTACACCCATTACAGTATTTGCAATACTATTTACGTTACGAACCGGTGAAGCCATGATTTCTTTAGAAGTTAATTTACCTCCTTTAACACCTCCACGATCAACAAGGTCTTTTTTCTGTTGGATAACAACTTCTTTTAATTCATTGTCTGCACTCATAGAGAAATCTACGAATTTGTCTTCCTCTGCTGCAATATAAATACCTTTAATAGTGGTATTTGGATAACCAACATAGGAAGCATAAAGATCATATTCGCCAGGTTGTAATGCTTTTATAACGAAAGCACCATCATCATCAGAAAGAGCAGTTGCTTTAGCAACACCATTGAGCTTTAGTGTAATACTTACATAGTCAAGTGGTTTTTTGTTCTTGCCATCGATAACTTTTCCCCTTAAGGTTCCCATACCTGATTG
>JBMLPO010000146.1:0-2300 GCA_049242065.1 Bacteroidia bacterium | reverse complement strand
AGTACACAAACAGAAACTCCGAAAGCCCGACAGCCTTGTGTATGCACGCATTCCGACTGGTTGACGCGCAATGTGGGTTAAGAATTCTTCCACTTTTGGACTTTCCAATAAATGGATCTCGCGCAATTCTTTACCTAAAACAACCAATTTCCAGAATTTATCTGCATCAGTTGCATAAGGAACTCTAGGGAAATCGATCTTTAGAAACTCTTTGTATTTCTCACGGTAACTTGGGCTATGGAGAACTGCGTAGATGTAATCCAAGATATTCAAAGGATAAATTGCGCCTTTTGAGTTTGGCGGAAGATCAACTACAGTATCATCATCCGAGAAAAAACTATGATTTAATATTTCAGCAATTTGAGTTGCAATTTTATAATCTAGGTTGGTTTGTCTTTTATTGGCTTCGATACTTTTTTGAGCGCTTACTTCAGGGTATTGGTATAAAGTAAAAACAGTGCCTCGGCCTCTATAAAATATGTTTGAATCTAATAAAGAATTTGAGACGTAAATGATATTCCATTCACCACTCCCCATGGCTTGTCCTTGCCTACCAATAATTAGAGCATTATTCTTCCCTCGAATAAAATGACTCATTACAGCTGATCTTGGATAGGACTGAAAGCCTTTGGACTTACCCGTATAAATTGTGAATCTTTTATCAAAAGGTCTGTAAAGTATAGGAACAATTTTAGGTTGATTTTTTATAATATCGTCAATTGCTGTTTTTACCGTCCAATCTCTACCATCTTTATGAAGTGCATATTTTTGTCTCAGGGCATCAATAGTGAGGAATTCAAAATCAGTTTTGATTAAATTCAATTTCTCCCTTTCAAATTGTATTGTCAAATCATCGCGTTCTGTTGTAATACCAGATGCAGAATTTAAAAACAACTCATCAACCTTAAAGCTATTCTGATCATTTAACTCAGAATGCTCAAAGTATTTAAAGGACAATTTATCATCAAGATTTTTTAGGTTATTCCACCCTATTTCATTAAAATCCTGGTTTGTTAAAAAATCATACTTATACTTTCTTTTACCGAATAAGTCGTATTTAAAAATTTCAGAATAAGAGGTTTTCTTCTTTTTTTGAGACTTAATAAAGAAATTAATTGAAACACCTGTTTGAATATCAAAAACATTCTCATCTTTACTTCCATCTTCTGCTACTTCCTTTCGTTTTGTGCTCCCATGGAGATCCAATATATATATCTTATCAAATGTTTCAAGAAGATTTTTACGCATTTGACGGTGAATCAATCCGTCAATAAAACTATTATTTGAAATATAGGCTAATATACCTTCTCCATTTTTCTCAATAAAATGTTGCCCAAAGCGAATGAACTTTATGTAATCATCTGAAAGAGGCTGTATGTTACGTTCATTCAAATTCTTCTTGTAATCTGCTACTAAATTTTCGATCCATGGACTCTTATTGTTAGAGCTAACAGAATATGGAGGATTTCCAATTACACACATTACTGGAGTATCTTTCTTAATCGCATTTGCTTCGTTAGCCTCCTGAGATAACCATTGTGAAAACAAGTTGAATTGGTTCTCATTCGCTTCCTCCAAACTGTTTGTAAGGAAAATTTTGAAGCGCTTGTTGTTTGGGTTGGTGAAACCAGTTTCAGTCAACAAAATATCCATCTTCAAATGTGCCATGGCATAAGAAGTCATTTGAAGCTCAAAACCATTCAAACGTGGGATTAAATCATTCTCCACATACTTTGGCCAGATACCTGCTTGGTTCTTGAATTTTTGATGAATGTGTTTAATTACCTGAGCAAGGAAGGTGCCGGTACCCGTTGCAGGATCCAAGACTTGCACCCTGTGTACTTCCTGTTCTACCTTCTTTCCCTGGTAATCGACCTTGATTTTAGTTTTTGATGTATCTGCTAATCCCTGAGGTAAATTGAATTCTGTTTTTAGGATATCATCCACCGCGCGTACAATGAAATTCACAACAGGTTCTGGAGTGTACCAAACCCCACGCGATTTGCGCAACAAAGGATCATAAGCCGCTAAGAAGGTTTCATAGAAGTGAATGATTGGATCATCCTGCTGGTGTTTTTCCCAAAATTCTTCATGATCTGCGCAACATCAGACGCCAGAAATATTTGAACTAAATCATCAACAATCCACGCAATACGTGAATCTAAATCATAACCTGCTATACTTTGAAAAAGCTTTCTCAAAAATGGATTTGAATGAGGAATTAAAGTTGCTGCTTCCTCTCTGGAGAATGTTGGAATGGTTGGATCGTGATAACGCGCTGCAAACATTCCATAGGCAAT
>JBMLPO010000145.1:0-1833 GCA_049242065.1 Bacteroidia bacterium | reverse complement strand
TGGTGAAAATAAACCCAAAGCAAGTAATGCAAAAG
Source organism: Bacteroidia bacterium (assembly GCA_049242065.1). Lineage (GTDB taxonomy): Bacteria > Bacteroidota > Bacteroidia > UKL13-3 > UKL13-3 > CAISCU01. The sequence continues at coordinate 1,798 of JBMLPO010000145.1, read as the reverse complement.
AAAGCGGAAAGAAAGAAAACAGAAGGGTTGAAATCAAAGTATCATATTATGATTTCAAATCAACCTCAGATGTAATCAATCAGATTTCGGAAACCAAAACACAGGTGATTGAAATCAACCCAAAAATTGAAAACAAAGTACAAGGTGAAAAAGGATTGGAAATTAGTATTCCAGCCAACTCTTTGGAAACAGAGGATGGACAAGCCATTGCTATTGGACCAGTTAAGATTGAACTAACGGAAATTTATTCAGACAGAAATTCCATTGAGAAACAAATTTCAACTACTTCAGAAGGACAAATTCTAGAAACAGGAGGAATGTTTGAGGTTAAAGCTACTCAAAATGGTAAGAATTTAAAATTGAAATCAGGTAAATCTATGGCAGTTGAAATGCCATCAAACAACCTTAAAGAAGGCATGAATGTTTTTGTAGCAGAAAAAAATTCAAGTGGAATTACTGAATGGAAAATTACACCAGAAAAATTCAAAGTAGAACCCAAAAAAAGAATCAAATATCCCTATACAAAAGTAAATACCAAACTATTTTTAAATGGCAAAAAACCGTCTATATTAGGTGCATTTAAACCTATTTCATATTATTATAAACTACCAAAACCTCCTGTACATCCAACCATTCCTGCAGTACCAAAAAGATATCAATTACCCAATAAAGAAATTTTTTATTCCTTCTTTGATCGAATGCTCATCAGTAAGGCAACAAAAGAAAAAAGATATGAAGCAGAAGTAAAAAGAAGAGAAAAAATATATCAAGATAAATTAGCAACTTATAATAAAAATATAAGTAGATATCATGCTTCTCTTGCTCAATACAAACTAGATTCTATGGCTTATGAAATCAATGAATTCAAAAGATTTAAAACCTGGTTGGATGCGCAAAAAGAGGCTTGCGAATTCAATATAAGCGTTCTTGAAACCAATGCATTTAATAAAGCCATTAACAAATTTGTTGCACTCAATGATAGCAATGAACTCATTGAATTATCATTGAGTAATTTACTCTTAAATTTATCGAAAGTAAGAAGTAAAGATCAACTTGTTTTAAGACAAAGTTATTGGACAAGAATGAGAATTTATGAAATCGAAAATTGGAACTTGACTCAATTAACAGAAAGATATGGTTTCAAAGCCCCCATTAGTTTATATGTTGACATAGATAAAAGAGGGACCTTAGAATTATATAACAACCAAAATAGTTTGATGAGTGCCTTTATTAATCAAGAACCTATCTTGGCAGAACTCATTCAGGCAGAAGATGATATTTTGGCACAACGCACCAAAAAAGGGCTCGTAAATCAAACCACAACCAACTTAGTGTATAGAACAAGTCTTTCTAATTTTGGAATGTACAATTGTGATAAGTTTGCTGGTTATCCGCAAGACCTAATGGTTAAAGTTTTTATCCCATATCAAAAAGAAGCCCAAGTATATTTCCAACTGAAGGGAGATAACAGTTTAATATATGCTTATCATAATCAAAATGGCTACAATGTAAGATTGCCCAAAAACAGAGAATTTACCATTGTAATGATGGGCTACGATAAAGAAAATGGTCCACTGTTTTTAAAGGAAAAGAAAATATTGAGTCAGGATGAAGTCTTAGACCTACAACCACAATCGAGTAATTTAAAACAAATTAAAATAGCCCTGGCTACCTTATAAATGAAGAAAGCTCTATACGGGGTGGATTATTCGACTGAAATCCACCCCTTTAGGGAATTTTTCCGAAATAGTTTGCAGGTTCCAATAATTTTCCTATTTTTGCATCCCTAAATCGCGGA
>JBMLPO010000144.1:0-3113 GCA_049242065.1 Bacteroidia bacterium | reverse complement strand
TACCGTAAAAGGTGGTACTGGTGCTATTGTTGAATATTTTGGAGATGGTGCTCTTTCTATGAGTTGCACAGGTAAAGGTACCATTTGTAATATGGGTGCAGAAATTGGTGCTACCACTTCTACATTTGGTTACGATGAAAGCATGGAGCGTTACTTACGTGCTACAGGTCGCGCAGAGGTTGCAGATTTAGCAAATGGTGTAAAAGCACATTTAACTGCAGACCCTGAAGTTTATGCAAATCCTGAAGCCTATTTTGACCAAGTTATAGAAATCAATTTAGATGAATTAACTCCTCATTTAAATGGTCCATTTACTCCAGATTTGGCTACACCTGTTGCCAACATGAAAGAGGAAGCTGCTAAAAATGGTTGGCCGTTAAAAGTTGAGTGGGGTTTAATTGGTTCTTGTACCAACTCCTCATATGAAGATTTATCAAGAGCAGCTTCTATTGCAAAACAAGCTATTGACAAAGGATTAGTTACCAAAGCAGAATTTGGTATCAACCCAGGTTCAGAGCAAGTAAGATACACAGCAGAGCGTGATGGTTTGCTAAAAACATTTACAGATTTAAACGCTTCCATCTTCACCAATGCTTGTGGTCCTTGTATTGGTATGTGGGATAGGGTAGGTGCTGAAAAAGCAGAGAAGAATACCATTGTTCACTCTTTCAATAGAAACTTTGCAAAACGTGCAGATGGCAATCCAAACACTTATGCGTTTGTTGCCTCTCCTGAGATGGTAGCTGCTATTGCAATTGCTGGTGATTTGTCATTCAACCCAATTACAGATACTTTAATTAACAATAAAGGTGAAGCAGTTAAATTAGATCCACCAAGTGGAGATGAATTACCTGTGAATGGTTATGCAGTTGAAGATGCAGGTTATATTGCTCCTGCTGCTGATGGAAGTGGAGTAAATGTTGCAGTTTCTCCAACATCAGATAGGTTACAATTATTAGATCCATTTGCTGCTTGGGAAGGAACAGATTTAAAAGGATTGAATTTGTTAATCAAAGCAAAAGGAAAATGTACAACCGATCATATTTCAATGGCAGGTCCTTGGTTGAAATACCGCGGACACTTAGATAATATCTCTAATAATATGTTGATTGGTGCGGTGAATTTCTTCAATGAAAAAACCGACTCAGTAAAAAACCAATTAACAGGTAATTATGAGTCAGTACCTAAAGTTCAACGTGCTTATAAAGCTCAAGGAATTGGTTCTTTGGTTGTGGGTGATGAAAATTATGGTGAAGGTTCAAGTCGCGAACATGCAGCCATGGAACCACGTCATTTAGGTGTGAGAGCGGTTTTGGTAAAATCTTTTGCTCGTATTCATGAAACCAATTTAAAGAAACAAGGTATGTTGGCTTTAACTTTTGCCGACAAAGAAGATTACAACAAAATTCAAGAGGATGATAAAATTGATATCAATGGATTAACAAGTTTCGCACCTGGTAAACCATTAGAATTGGTATTAAGACATCAAGATGGTTCTACTGATACTATTTTGGTAAATCATACTTACAATGAACAACAAATTGAATGGTTCAAAGCAGGTGGTGCCTTGAATATCATTCGTAAGCAAGTTGGAGCTTAATACATTCCAATTTATTAATCAATAAAAAAGGCGCTTTTTAAAGCGCCTTTTTTATTGATTAAGTTTTTTACTTCTCATATATCTAAATGCTCCATAAACAATTCCAAATAGAATTCCTTTCCAAAATACTTCCATTAAAGTATTGGTATTGAGTTCTTCTTTAAATACCAGCACTTTTATTAAAAACAGCGTGAGTATAAAAGTAAGGCTGGTTATCAGGATGGTCTTTACTAATTGAAACATTATAAAACCACCTTTCCACTTGCAACTTGTTCAGCTAGCTTCATCGCTTCGTAAGCGTTCACAATTGCACCTGTTTTGCATAATTCACTCAATTTGGTTTTCTTTTTACTACCAGGTATTTTCACTTTTTTGGTATATGGAATTGCAGATTTTTCAATGATTTGTTTTACCTGTATAGCACTTAAAGATGGGTAGTAAGATCTGATTAAAGCGGCTAGTCCTGCTACCACTGGAGCTGCCATACTGGTGCCGCTCATTGCTTCATATTTGTTCTCAGGAATGGTTGAATAAATATCAACACCTGGAGCAAAAACATCCACTTTTGTTTTACCATAATTAGAAAAACTAGCAGTTAGTTTTTTTCCTGTTTGCCATGAAGAAGCACCAACTTCTATCCAATTGGGTGCAGTATAATCAATGGCTTCAAATTTTGCTGTTGGGTAATTTTTATCTTTTTCAAGATTTTTTGAATCATTACCTGCTGCATGAATAAGTAATACATCCTTTGAGAATGCATATTTAACAGCATCGTCTACTTCTTTTTTGTTTGGTGATAATGATTTACCAAAACTCATATTAATTACTTTGGCTCCATTGTCTACTGCATATCGAATAGCATTGGCAACATCTTTATCTCTTTCATCGCCATCAGGAACAGCACGTATGGTCATGATTTTTGCATTTTCACAAATACCTTTCATCCCTAATTCATTGTTTCTATTTGCTGCAATAATTCCTGAAACATGGGTACCATGATCTCCTTTAGGTCCCGAAATTCTATTATTGCCATAACGAGCTTCTTTTACATTATCATAATCATCACCTACTAAATTTCTTGGTTCAAAGTCTAAGTTTAAATGGTATTCAACCATATTTTTAAAATAGTCTGAAGCCTCATTTAATTGTTTTTGAATTGGAGAATTGTTTCTACCTCCAGTTTTGGCAATTCTGTTAAGTAACATTTTACTGATTTTCTCTAATCTACCATTGGCTTGAACAGGCTTTAATGCCTCCGCTGATGGATCTAAAGAACCAGCTCTTTTTCTCAGGATTTCCATGGTGCTTAATAAGGTGTCAAATCCCGACTTACTACCTTTGATGTTTTTAATTCTGTTTACATATAACAGTTCAGCCTCGTCATACAATTTCTTTATTTCAGGAGATTTTTTGTCGTTGTTTGAGCCATCATCTTCAAATAAAGGTTTGTATTTTTTGTAAATACGAGTGAATTCGTAAGTGTCGAACTCAATATTTTGTTCAGGCCCTCCAA
>JBMLPO010000143.1:0-7907 GCA_049242065.1 Bacteroidia bacterium | reverse complement strand
GGTGCCCGATATTGTTAACAGTTGCACTGATTTTATTTCGAGCATTATTAATAAAATATCCAACACCCCTTAAACTTCTTGCTCGGGCAAAATCATCAGAACCCATATCAGTTTCAATATCGCTTAAACGATAAGCTCCTTCAACTGTAAACATCTCATTTTCGTTTGATGAAAAGCTAGAAGCAATAAATTTTAATTGTGTTCTTAAATTGGGTTTATAAACCAAACTTGCTGCATGTGTAGAAGTTCTATACGACATCAAATCGGCTCCATCGAAATAAATTTGTAATTGATAAGCTGCTTTAACAGTTCCAAAAACAGTTTCTCGATTCTGTGGAACAAAGAAATAATTATTTTGAGCAAAGCTTCCCAAATAAGACAAACTCAAATTATCAGTAAAATGATAAGTCAGTAAAGTTTGAACATCATAAAAGCTAGGTTTGTAATCTCCTTGAACATCTAGTGTACCTAAAACATAAGCATTACTCCAATAACGAGTTCCTAATAAATAGGTAAATTTATAATTTTTAGAAGCCCCCTCTGCATGAGCCATAACCCCTAATAAACCTGCATTTACAGATGAAGCAAATTTCTTAGGGTCTTTGTATTTGATATCTAAAACACTACTTAATTTATCGCCATATCTAGCCTCAAATCCACCAGCAGAAAACTTTACATTTTGAACCAATTCCGAATGAATAAAACTCAATCCCTCTTGTTGTCCGCTTCTTGGTAAAAAGGGTCTATAAATTTCAATATCATTTACGTAAACCAAGTTTTCATCAAAATTACCTCCACGCACATTGTATTGAGCACTCAGTTCATTATTAGAACTTACTCCTGGTAATGTGGTAAGAATCTTCTCAAAACTTCCGCTTACATTAGGTAAAGCACTTGCCCTCCTTGGATCAATGGTATAACTACTGGCCTTTCCTCTCCCAATTTCTTCATAAAAGATAAATGGATCTAGTTCAACACCAAAATCTAGAAAAACTTGTAATGGATATTTCTGGTTAGCTAGTAAAGCTGGTATTTTCACTCTTTTCGATGCTGTGCCAACAAAAGAGAAAACCATATCATAAGCAAAACCTGCTTTTACTTTAAAAGAAAAAGAACCATCATTTTCACTTAGTCCATTAATTTTAGTTCCCAGAATCTGAATATTAACATCCGGAACAGGCTTTCCTGAGGAATCTTGCACCGTTCCATAAATGATTGCATCCTGCGCAGCCAGTTTTAAGAATGAAGTGATTAAAATAAAAAATAGTAATATGGTTTTCTTCATGAACTTGCATCAAAACGGCCCAACTTGGCTTTTCTTATCTTGACCTACAACTATAAGGGTTTATGTGGATTGAAGCAAATGAACTTCCTCATTCCTTCGTATTTTTCCCGTAGTTTTTACCAATGCATTCATTCCAAATAAAATTTTATGCTCAACAGCCCTAAAAGTACTAAGCGTTCTTAGTGGCTCAGGCGATTTTTCGGCGGTATCTTGATTGATAGTAGTAACTATACATCTAGCGCATGGTTTCACTAAGTTTAAACGAATCTCTTTGAATTGTAATTCATGGCAACCATCTTCTTCAAATGCTTTGGTTCCACTTAAAACAATATTAGGTCTGAACCTATTCATTGGCACAGCCACATTCAATCTTTTATTTAAGTCCATTAAAGATGATTCAGAAACTACTAAGATGGGATATCCATCAGAAAAACTTGTTGAAATATTTGCTGCGGCGTATTTTCTATCTACTTGCCTGATTGCATTTTCGTCTTTCTTCACCAGATAACAAGTAAAACCCAATTCTTTTGAAAACCAATCATTGATTGAATCGGGATAAACAAATGCATTCACCACATCCTCCCAAACTTTAACCATTCTGGAGTTTTGATTAAGCAAATCAGTAGGAATCACCATTCGGCTTTGTGTTTTTGAAGAAAAAACTTCAAAAGATTTGGCATCAAAATCAAATGATTGAACCTTGAGTAAAGCCATTTGAGGTAAGTTTCTTTGGGTTAGGAAGTTCCCAGATTCATCCACCAACATCCATTGTCTATCATGAAGCAATCCCTCTTCCATCACAGGCCATTCTTCTACCGAAAATCCGCCAAGCGATTTGATAGGATAGATAAAGATATCAGCAACAAGAGCCGACAAAATTATCTGGATAAACTCTTAAGTGAAGCAATGGTTGCAATGGGATCTGAAGAAGCAAAAACATAATTTCCTGCTACCAAAACATCTGCACCTGCACTTAATAATTTAGGAGCAGTTGCTGCATTCACACCGCCATCAATTTCAATTAAACATGAGGAACCTGCAGCATCAATCATCTCCCTTAATTCTGCACATTTGGCATAAGTTTGCTCAATGAATTTTTGTCCGCCAAAACCCGGATTTACACTCATCATACATACCAAATCGGCATCTTTAATGATGTCTTTTAATAATGAAACTGGAGTGTGGGGATTGATAGCAACACCCGCTTTCATACCAGCCTCTTTAATGGCATATAGCGTTCTATGTAAATGAGTAGAAGCTTCCAAATGAACTGATAAAATATCAGCACCGGCCTCTTTAAAGTCTTTGATATACCTTTCGGGTTGAACAATCATCAAATGCACATCCAAAGGCTTTTTTGCTTGTTTGCTGATTGATTTAGTTACTGGAAAACCAAAGGAAATATTCGGCACAAAAACACCATCCATGATATCTACATGAAACCAATCGGCATTGCTGGAATTGATCATTTCTACATCTCTTCCCAAGTTGGCAAAATCGGCAGATAAAACTGATGGCGCTATTATAGGTGAACTCATGGTGCAAATTTAACGCGATTTTTCGAGTTCAGGGCAAAGCAAACATCAATAATTTGCTTTCCTTCAATTTTTTATACTGATTCAATGAACTAAATTTCGAGCATGAAATTTCCTTTATTTCTTCAGGTTCTCCTTATTTCATTGCTGCTGTTTGTTTCTTGTAAAACCAATCAGATTGTAGCTCCGCGCCCCATCAACAACAATTTTACAGAGCCTCCAAAACCACTCACTACAGTAGGACTCCCTATCAGTATTAATTTGCAGGATGTTGGCTTAGCCATCAACAAAAAATTTGAAAAAACCTTATACAACGATCCATCTTTTGAGGATGATGGTGGCGACCATATCAAAATTAGAATTGATAAAAGATCTCCCATAATTGTGAATGGAAAAGACAATGCCATTCAGGTTTTGGTACCTATGCATATAGAAGGTATTTATCAATTTAAAGAAAGTTTATTAGGAATTGATATTAACAAAGAGCAAGGATTTTCATTTAATGTAACAGCACTTATACAGTCGGTTCCAAATATTGATAGGGATTGGAATTTTAGTTTAAAAAGCAAAACCCAAATTAGGTGGGAAGATTTACCTGTCTTAGAAATTGCAGGATTTAAACTCGACTTTCCTAATTTGTTTGGCAGGATCATACAAAGTCAGAGTGATAAAATTAGCTCTTATATTGATAAAGAAATACCTAAGCAAGTTCAATTGAAAAAGGAAGTGAACAAAAGTTGGAATGAGGTAATCAATCCCTTTTTAATTGATGAAAAACTAAACTCTTGGTTAATTATCAGACCCAAAGAGATTTTTCTCACACCAATTACCACAAGCGAAAATACATTGGATTTTAATACAGGCATATCAAGCATAGTAGAAATGGTTTCAGGTTATAAACCTATTGCAGATAGCAGCAGTAAACTTCCCAACCTACGTCTTGTATCTAGTTTAAACGACAAAGTAAATTTAACACTTCACACAGAAGTTAGTATTGAACAAATTAATCTCGAATTAAAAAAACAAATAGGAGACCAGGGCAAGATAATAGAAGGAAGTGACTATAAAATAAATGTATTAGAAGCCAAAGCATTTGCATACGGGAGCAAATTACTTATTGGAGTTAAGTTGGATGGCAAGGTAAAAAAGGCTGGAATTGGGAAAAATATCAAAGGGATATTTTATATCGAAGGAATACCACAATTCAATAAAGAAAAGAAAACATTAGAAATAAAGGAGTTTGATTTTAATGTACAATCTAAAGACTTATTGGTTAAAACGGCATCTTGGTTATTACAATCCAAATCATTTAAAAAAAGTATGGAAAGTAATTTGATTTTTGATTTAAGTGAACAATTAGAAAGCAGCCGAAAAGAAGCCAACCAAGCATTAAATAAACGTTATGGAGATGTAATAGAACTTCAAGGAAATATCAGTTCTATTACACCTGCAGAAGTTTATATCACACCCAATTCTGTAAAAATGAATATACTAGCAGAGGGTAAAATAAAGGTAAACATGAATAAGTTTTAGTGGCGAAAACAAACTACAAACTCATCAGCTCTTTGAATTTCACAGCCTGCCTTCTACTTACTTCAACTTTGGTTCCATCCTTTAAATACATAAGGAAACCGCTATTGAAAAATGGTTCAATTTTATCGATATAATTGAGGTTAATAATTTGCTGACGATTGGCTCTAAAAAACAATTGATGGCTCAATCTTTCATCCAAAGAATTTAGCGTTCTATGAATCAAAGGCTGAAATCTATCGAAATGAATTTTTGCGTAATTACCCGCACTTTCAATCATACGAATCTCTTCGAGTTTAATGAACCAGCACCTATCGCCATCGCGAATAAAAACGCGTTCATCTGGCTGTAACTGGGCTCGTTGACTTTGTACTTTGATATCCTCAATTTGCTTTTTAGCCTTTTGAACTGCTTCTCTTAGTCGATCATTTCCAATAGGTTTTAGCAGGTAATCGAGGGCATTGATTTCAAAAGCTTTGATTGCAAACTCATTGTATGCAGTTGTAAAGATTACTACCGGAGTTTCAATTAATTCTTCCAACAAATCGAAACCAGTTTTTTCTGGCATATTGATATCAAGAAAAAGCAATTGCGGTTTTAATTTGTCGATTAATTCAAGTGCCTCATCTACATTAGAAGCTTCGGCAACAATTTGAATTTCTGGAAACTCTTTCAACATGCCCTTGAGACCTTCTCTGGCTAGTCTTTCATCGTCAACAATAATGGTATTAATCATAATGGTAATTCTATAGTTGCTATTACAAAATTTTCATCTAGGCTTTTGATTTCGAAACTAGCTTGATCCTCAAAAAGAAGTTTCAATCGCTCTTTGGTATTTTCTAAGCCCAATCCAGCGCCATTTTCAGAATCAGTGGGTTCATACTTACCTGAATTCAAAATTTCAATTTGAACCCTATTTCCTTTTCTGATGGTATTAACTAAAACCTGTCCTCCGTTTTTCAGTTTAGAAATACCATGTTTAACTGCATTTTCTACAAGGGTTTGTAACATCATGGGTGGAATCTGAGCGTTCAAGGTTGCTTTGTCGAGATTAAAAGCATATTGTAATCTATCATCAAAGCGTATTTTTTCTATCAGCAAATAACTCTCAACAGTTGCCATTTCTTGTTCAAGACTAACGGTCTTATTTTTACTCATTTGTAAGGAGCTTCTCAATAAATTTGATAATCGCATGATAGCTTCCTTAGACATATCGGGATCTAGATCAACCAATGTTCGGATACCATTTAAGCTATTAAATAAGAAATGCGGATTCAGTTGAGTTTTTAAATTATTGTATTGATTCTCTCTCAAGATAGCTTGCATTTGATACCTACTTCTTTCGGCCTCCAAAGATTTTTCCCAATATTGAAACAAGTGGTAAACAAGCGCCCACATGAGGATATACTTACTCCAATTGAAAAGGTAATTGAGAATTAAAACCCAATCTACAGGAAGCTGCCCCATTAAAGGAACGGTAAGTCTATCGAGGTAAATGTTTAACATGGTTAAAGTAAAAGAAACCACGCCCACACCTAAAACTGCTCGAGGCAAAAGTTTTGAAAGAGGTAAGTTTAACCATTCTGTTTTAATTAAGAACTTACGATAGAGATGGGTTAAAGCCAAACCAAAAAGAAAATTAACAGCTACATTTAAAACAAGCAACTGGTTATAGCCAAAGGTATTTCCATAACCAATGAACTCAACCATAACAAAGAAAAACCAGCCACCAATCTGACACAACCAATATAAATTACTTTTCTTCATGCTTGTAAAATCAATATAAAAGTAGAGAAAAAGAAATGGAAGACGGTTAAAATCTTACATAAAAGGGAGAAGAAATTGTTTTCAGGAAGATTTGAGGGATGACAAAAAAAAAGGGCGGCCAATGGCCGCCCTAATATGGAAAGTCTTTGCAATTAAGCTAATACAATCACTTTGTTATTTAGAACTTCAACCACACCACCAGTAATAGCAAATTCTTGCTTACCTTCTTTGGATTGAACAGTGATTTGGCCTTTCTCCAAACTTGAAATCAAAGCAGCGTGACCATTTAAAATCTGAAATTTACCTTTACTTCCAGGTAAAGTTACAGCATCAACTTCTCCGCTGAATAAATTCTTGTCTGCTGTTATGATATCTAATTGCATCTTTTGATTTCTTTATTGTTGATTACTTAGCTTCAGCTAATAATTTTTCACCTTTAGCAATTGCTTGCTCGATAGTTCCTACCAAGTTGAAAGCTGATTCTGGTAAATGGTCTAATTCACCATCCATAATCATATTAAATCCTTTGATAGTATCTTCGATTTTTACCAATTCTCCTTTTAATCCAGTGAATTGTTCAGCAACGTGGAATGGTTGAGAAAGGAAACGTTGAACACGACGAGCGCGAGATACAACTAATTTATCTTCTTCACTTAACTCATCCATACCTAAGATAGCAATGATATCTTGTAACTCTTTGTAACGTTGTAAAATTGACTTTACACGTTGAGCACAATTATAATGCGCATCACCTAAAATATCTGGAGTTAAAATTCTTGAAGTTGAATCCAATGGATCTACCGCAGGATAGATACCTAACTCAGAAATTTTACGATTTAATACGGTTGTAGCATCCAAGTGAGCAAATGTTGTTGCAGGAGCTGGGTCAGTTAAGTCATCCGCAGGCACGTATACCGCTTGTACTGAAGTAATAGAACCACGTTTTGTTGAAGTAATACGCTCTTGCATAGCTCCCATTTCTGTAGCAAGGGTTGGTTGGTAACCTACCGCAGAAGGCATACGACCTAATAAAGCCGATACTTCAGAACCTGCTTGAGTGAAACGGAAGATATTGTCTACGAAGAAAAGGATATCGCGACCACCTGATTTTTCATCACCATCACGGAAATATTCAGCAACAGTTAAACCAGATAAAGCCACACGAGCACGAGCTCCAGGAGGCTCATTCATTTGACCAAACACCAAGGTTGCTTGAGATTTTGCCAATTCGTTGTAATCAACTTTTGACAAATCCCATCCACCTTCTTCCATACTGTGAACGAATTCTTTACCATATTTAATTACACCTGATTCGATCATTTCACGAAGCAAGTCATTTCCTTCACGAGTACGCTCACCAACACCAGCAAATACAGACATACCATCGTATGCTTTTGCAATGTTGTTGATTAATTCCATAATCAATACAGTTTTACCTACTCCAGCACCACCGAACAATCCAATTTTACCTCCTTTTGCATAAGGCTCAATCAAATCGATTACTTTGATACCTGTGTATAATGGCTCAGCTTGAGTTGATAAATCTTCAAAACGAGGAGAATCACGGTGAATTGCACGTCCAGGTCCATCGCTAGTAACGGTTTTCATACCATCAATTGCTTGACCAACTACGTTGAACAGACGACCACGAATCTCTTCACCAACCGGCATTGAAATTGGGGCATCAGTTTGATGAACTTGCATACCGCGAACCAATCCGTCGGTACTATCCATTGCTACTGTGCGCACCATGTTTTCTCCTAAATGCTTTTGACATTCAAGAATAATTT
>JBMLPO010000142.1:0-1442 GCA_049242065.1 Bacteroidia bacterium | reverse complement strand
AATTGATGTTTAATATTTTTGGACAACAATACCTTGGTGATTTAGGTAAAGAACCAGGTGCTAAGTTGCAAAAAGCTGCTGCTGCTGCTTCAGGTCAAGTTGATCCACCTCTTACCAAAGAAGAAAAAAATCGCCTTTCAGTTATTGTGATTATGATGTTGTTCAACATTTTCTTCTGGGCTGGTTTTGAACAAGCAGGTTCTTCTATTTCATTGTATACCGATAGATATATTGATCGCCATGTGGGTATGTTAGATTGGACTGTGCCTACTTCTTGGTTCCAATCAGTAAATCCTTTGTTCATTGTATTGTTAGGTCCGGTATTTACTTGGTTGTGGACTTATTTAGGTAATAAAAAGAAAGAGCCAAATACCATTATTAAAATGGGTTTAGGTATGATTTTATTAGGTGTAGGTTTCTTCTTAATGATTGGTGCTGCCCTTGAAAGAGGTGGTGATGTTGCTGATACTGCTGTTAAAGCCAATTTGATGTGGCTAGTAGGTACTTATTTAATTCATACCATGGGCGAACTTTGTTTAAGTCCTGTAGGATTGTCAATGGTTACAAAACTAGCTCCTTTACGTTTGGGTTCTTTAATGATGGGCGTTTGGTTCTTGAGTTCATTTATCGCTAACTTCTTGTCTGGATACCTAGTTCAGTTCTTTGCAACTATGGGTGCTCAAACTATTTTCACTATCATTTCTGCTGTGGTAATCGTATTGGGTTTAATTGTTTTGATTATTTCAAATCAGTTAAAGAAAATGATGCACGGAGTTCATTAAAAAATATTTCTTCATTCGAAATGGCTACATGGGTTTTCCTTGTAGCCATTTTTTTTACCTTAAATTTTGAATGATTTTTCAAGGATTACCATAATACTTTTTTGACTTATTTTGCTGCCTATGCTCGAACATATTGATATCACTAAAATTCTTGTTCTCGATATTGAGACAGTTCCTCAGTATCCTTCATTTGATGATTTAAATGAAACTTGGAAAGATCTCTGGCTCAAGAAAGCACAAACACTAAGAAAGGAAGAAGGTCAAACCGATTTGGATTTATATCCACGTGCAGGTATCTATGCTGAGTTTGGGAAAATTGTTTGCATCTCTGTAGGCTTTTTCTCTTCAAAAGGTTCTGAGTTTGAATTCAGAGTTAAGTCGTTTTTTGGTGATGATGAGGTAAAGATTCTGAAAGACTTCAGTGAGCTTTTACATAAACACTTTTCAGGTCCTGGCCATACTTTATGCGCTCATAATGGTAAAGAATTCGATTATCCTTTTATAGCAAGAAGGTGTTTGCTAAATGGTTTACCTATCCCTTCAATTTTAGATATTGCAGGCAAAAAACCTTGGGAAGTAAACCTATTGGATACAATGGAGCTGTGGAAGTTTGGCGATTATAAAAGTTTTACTTCTTTGGGTTTATTGGCTTCTGCTTTT
>JBMLPO010000141.1:0-19569 GCA_049242065.1 Bacteroidia bacterium | reverse complement strand
GTTTGCATCACATTTGTTGCAAGAATTGTAGCAATAAGTTCCAATCAACATTGCATTTGTATCAGCTACAGAGAATGTACGATTCGTAAATCCATCTTTTGTTCTTGTACAAGGTGCACCAGGAGTAAATTCTTCTTGTGCTACCCAATTTCCAATAGTGAATTTGAAATCGTATACTCCAGTATCTAAATCTAATGTAGCACCATAGATTGTACCACCTAAATTAGTCATTGGTGTACATTCTCCACACCAGCCATTGAAGCTTCCGTTTAAGGTAATTCCTTTACTGATATCACCAGTATAGTCTTTCATGTTTACTCTGAAACTAACCTTTGTTTTAGGCATGATTACAGATGGACAAGTTGTGCAACTTTCCCAACATACCATTGGAATAGAATCATTGGTTTTACCAGTTCTAAATACACGATTGGTAAAGCTTCCAGTTGTTTTAGTACAAGTGAAATTAGGATTTAAAGTTTCTTGTTTAGCCCAGTTACCTACAGTGAATTTGTATTCAATTTCTTTCATGGTATCCAAAGGAACATTAACTGTCCAGATTTTGGTTCCAGGAATATTTCTCATCTTGATACACTCACCGCACCAGTTGTTGAATGTTCCATTTAAAGTTAATGTATCAGTTGGAGCTAATGTAAGTGCTCTTGCATCAACAGTAAAAGCAATATTCACTTTTGCAGGCGGAGGAGGAGGTGGTGTTGAATCACCAGCTAATCTCACATCATCCCACATATAGGTTTTAGCACCAGCACTTGCACCTGTTACACCAAAATTGAAGAAGATAGAAAGCATTTTGTATGAGTAAGCGTAATTGATGGCAGCTGTTCCTGAAACATGATTTTCAAAGTTGAATTCCATGTCTTCCCATGCATTTGCTTTGGTTGTTCTGGTGTCTGTTTCAACACTCTTTGTAGGATCACCTGGTACTTCTGCTTTTAAACGAACAACTATACCGCTATCAGGTGAGAATACTTTCACTTTCACTTTTGCTTTTCCTGCACTGAATGGAAGTACTTCCGCCATTCCTGCATTTGTGCTCATGGTTGTTCCTGCCCAAAGTTCAGCATTGCTGCCTTTAACAGTGCTCATTACTTTGTTTGTTGCATGATTTGGCTCAAGCATCATAGTTGAAGCGTTACCTCCAAAATCAGTTACAGTATAATCAACATCACTTGCTTGGAAATCAATTGGTAATTTAATTGGTTTCAAGATGGGTCCAGAACCAGCAAGAAATGTTAGATCATCATGGTAATACACTTTAGTTCCTGCAGTGGCACCTGTTACTCCAAAATTGAAGAAAACAGAAACTTTTTTGTAAACTTCAGATAAGTTTAAGGCTGGTGTACCAGCTACATGGTTGGTAAAATTGAACTCTAAAGTTTCCCATGAATTAGCTTTTGTCGTGCGAGCATCTGTCTCACAACTTTTTGAAGCATCTGTTGCATTTTCAACTTTTAATCTAACTACAATTCCGCTATCAGGTGAATACACACGAAGACTCATTTTGGTTGCATTTTGTGCGAATGGAAACGCAGTTGGTAGTCCGCTTGCTCCTCCATAAGTTGTACCTGCCCAAAGCTCTGCTACGTTTGATTTAGTTGAAATAGCAACTTTATTAGCCGCGTTGGTTGGGTCATTTCCAACTACACTCGAATTGCCACCAAAATCTGATAAAACGTAATTAACGTTTGTGCTATCAAAATTGATAGGTAAGTCCATTGCAATTTGATTGTTAGTTACACAAGCTGTGCACGACTGCCAACAAACAACAGGCAATACAAGATTACCAGTTACATTGATAGAACGATTGGTAAATGAACCAGTAGTAATGGTACAAGGAGACCCTGAAGTTAGGTTTTCTTGCGCATTCCAACCACCAATGGTGTATTTGAATTCCGCTGCTCCATTAGGAACTGGATAGGTTCCTTCCCAAATATTGGTATTTCCTTGTTTAACAAGTGGGTTACATCTTCCACACCAATTGTTCCAAGTTCCGTTAACATATACCGTATCGTTTAATCCGGTATACTGAGTCATGTCTACCTTGAAGGTCACATTACTCTGTGCTTTTACAAATTCTGTTCCCAGAAGTAATAAAGCAAATAGAAAAAGTTTAGTAAAAATTTTCATCAGCTGTTTGATTTAGTTTGGTAAAAATACGTTCAATACTTGTGGATTGATTTTTTCCTACCCCCTTCAATACTTACACATGTAATGATTCAAGGAAAAAATGCTACAACATCACTACTACAGTACTTTTAAAACATTTGGTAATCAGCTGTTTAAATCTCTGATGAATGAGGGTTTAAATGGATAAAATGCCGTTTAAATCCAATTAAATTCTTAGATTTTTAGTCATTATTCCCTTCTTTTTCCTCCCTTTGCTACAGGCTGAGCATTCCAAGGGTCGTCTGGCCAACTGTGTTTTGGATACCTTCTTTTCAATTCATTTTTTACCTCATGATAAGTATGATTCCAAAAACTTTTAAGGTCTGAAGTTACTTGAACTGGCTTAAAACCAGGTGATAAGAGATGGATAACTAGGCCAATTTTATTGCGGTTTATTTTAGGAGTCTCTGGTAAGCCAAATAATTCTTGTAAGCGAACTGACAAAATGGGCTGTTCTCCATTTTTCAAATATTCAATTTTGATGGAGGAGCCGCTAGGGACTTCAATTTTTTCAGGAGCAAGTTTCTTTAATTCTTCCTGCTGTTCCCATTCTAAGGAAGAGAGAAAGGCTTCTGCCAAATTTATTTTCTTAAGGTCTTCAGGCTTTTTGATTCCACCCAAAAAAGGTCCTAACCAATCTTCGTTTGTCCAAAGTAAGGTTTGTGTATCTGCTTCAGGCCAGTTTTCATCAGGATTCCATTTTCTTAAGCTCAAAATTCGGTTTTGCAATTGGAGCATTGTTTCATCAAAATTTAAAAGGTTTTCACCTTCTGATTTGATGGCATTTGAGATGGCTTTTTGTAAGTGCTTTGCATCTGGTTCAGGAAGTGGCTTTGATTGTAATACAATATTGCCAATCCTGAGTTCTTTAGTTGCAATCAATCCTCCTTTTCGTGTATCCCAAGTAATGATTTCTTTTTCTTTTACCATGGGAAGTAAATCTTTGGGATTAAGAGGGGAGGCCATAAAAATTTTACCTAAACCATCTCTTGTATCCATATGGGCAATGGCTAACCAAGCTTCATGGACCAAATCATCTTTATGACCTGCAGCGGCATATTTTCCATTTGAAAGTTGGAATTGTGCATTGTTACCAGGTCTAGCAGAAGCAATTCTTTCAGGATAAGCATAGGATAATAATAAACCTGTTTCAAAGCTATCGAACGGACTGTTGTCTTCTTTGGCACCTAATAAATTTCTATAGGATTCAGCCAGTTTTTCAATTCGTTTTAAGTTTTTACCAACTGTTTTTTCTCTTCTTGCTCTTCTTAAAAATTCAATTCTCAGATTGATATCAATTCCAGCTTCTCTTGGTAATGGGTCTCTTTCTTCTAATACAGCAGCAATATCACATGCCAGCGAAACTGCATTCATTTCCTTTGCTAAAATTAACATATGGGCCAATCGCGGATGGCATGCCAGCTCATGTATTTGTTTACCATGTTCAGTAATTTTCCCATCTTCAAGTGCATTTAAAAGATGTAAAGTTTCAAATGCCTGGGCCAAATGTGCTTTTGGTGGTGGACTTAACCAAGTTAATTGAAGTGGGTTGGAAACACCCCAACGAGCGAGTTCCAAAACTAAGGAAGCTAAATCTGCTTCAGCAATTTCTGGAATACGGTGTTCTGCTAGCCTTTCATGAGTTGCTTTGGTCCACATTCTATAGCAGACACCCGGACTTAATCTTCCCGCTCTTCCTGCTCTTTGTTCAGCAGAATCTTTCGAAATCTGAACAGTTTCTAGTCGCGATAAACCGGATTTGGGATCAAATCTTTGTATTTTACCTAAGCCACTATCTATGACAACTTTTACGCCTTCTATGGTTAGACTTGTTTCGGCAATAGATGTAGCAAGAACAATTTTTCTTTTACCACCCCTGTTGGGCATAATGGCAGCATATTGCTCATGTTGCGGTAACTGGCCATACAAGGGATGTATAGCAATATCTCTAGTTTCCTTTTTTAGTATCTCTGCACATTTTCTGATGTCTGCTTCTCCGGGTAAGAATACAAGAATATCACCTTCATCTTGTTTCAGCGAATTCAGAATCATACGTGAACATGTTTCGGATAGGAGAAACTCATCTTGACCACCCACGTAAAAAACATCTACCGGAAAAACGCGCCCTTCACTTTTAACAGCAGGTGCCTTTAACAAAGAAGTAAGATGAGGCATGTTGAGGGTTGCCGACATGATCATGATTTTTAAATCGGGACGCAAAAGCTCTTGCGATTCTCTGCATAATGCCAATGCTAAATCAGCATGAATGCTCCTTTCATGAAACTCATCAAATATGACCAAACCCACATCCTCTAAAGCATTATCATGTTGTAACATCCGAGTAAGGATTCCTTCAGTAACAACTTCAATTCGAGTATTTTTTCCAATTCGGTTTTCAAATCTGATTCTGTAACCAATTGTTTCACCAACTTCCTCTCCCCATAATTCAGACATTCTATAAGCAATGGAACGAGCAGCTAAACGGCGTGGTTCAAGCATCAGAATTTTTTTACCTTTTAGCCATGACTCTTCAATTAAACACAGAGGTAATAAGGTGCTTTTTCCTGCCCCGGGTGCAGCGTTAACAATAAGGGTGTTTTCTTGTTGAAGATGGCTCTTGATTTCTTCGATGATTTCACAAACAGGAAGACCTGTTTCATATGGATTAAACGACAATGGAGTATACTGATTTTTGCGCAATTTAAAGAAATGATCAAGATTATTCGGTCTTCAATTACATGAAAGATTTGAAATCATAATTAACTTATGGGTCTTTTAATTATTTATTTTATTTTACCTCACAATAAAGTATTCAAAAAATGGTAGCAAAAAATCATATCTGGAATTTTTCAAGTGTAGGAGGTGTTAAGCGTGTCAATTTAGAATCAGGAGCTGATCTATTACATTTAGATGAATTAGACCAAAAACTGTGGACTGCTTTAAGTTGTCCTGTGTATGGTTTGGAAATAGACCCTAAAACCTTAGAGTTGATTGATACAGATAATGATGGGCAAATAAGAATTCCAGAAATTTTAAATGCTGTAAAGTGGTTATTGGAAAGAATAAAAAATCCAGATATAGTTTTAAATAGCAGTGATGTATTGGAACTTGATGAAATCAATGAACAAACAGAACAGGGCAAAAACTTACTTACTTGTGCAGGTATTATCTTAAGGAATTTAGGTAAACCAGATTCAAAAACAATTAGCATAGCAGATACCGCAGATTTCAAAAGAATTTTTGCAGGCACGGCCTTCAATGGCGATGGAATTATCACTGTTGTTTCAAGTACTGATGAACAAATTAAAAAACTAATCGAAGAGATTATCTTATGTTGTGGCTCAAGCGAAGACAGAAGCGGTTCTCCAGGAATTAAAGAGGCGCAAATTAATGAGTTTTTTGATGCGTGCAATGCGTATTCCAATTGGCAATCCTATGCAGAAAATAATAGAGAGCAAGTATTTCCATTTGCTGAAAATACCTTATTAGCAAATGAATTGTTACATGAATTAGAGGCCAAAGTTGATGATTACTTTTTACGATGTAAACTAGCAGCATTTCATCCTGATGCAACAAAAGTTCTGAATGCATTGGTAGATAGAATGCAGTTGATTACTGATAAAGACTTGAGCAATTGTTTAGATGAAATTTCAAGTTATCCATTATCGCATATCGAAGCTGGCAAGCCGCTCCAAATCAACTCCTCCATTAATCCTGCTTGGGAAAATAAATGGAAACAATTCAAACAACTGGTATTAGGAAATTATGAAGTTTTAACTGAAGAACATTGGCATCAAATCAAAGAAAAATTTGTTCCATTTCAGTTATGGTTAGAGCAAAAATCAGGAAGCAAAGTAGAAGTTTTGGGTATAGAGCGAGTTCGTGATATCATTCAATCGGATGCAGATAAAAAATTGAATGAATTGATTTTACTCGATAAGGACTTAGAAGATGAAGCCAACAGTATGATTCAAGTTGATCAATTGTTGAGATACAGGAGAGATTTGTTTACTGTCTTAAAAAACTTCGTTACATTTTTTGATTTTTATACACCGGGTACAAAAGCAATTTTCCAAGCAGGTACATTGTATATTGATCAAAGAAGTTGTGATTTATGCATCAAGGTGAATGATATGGGTCGCCATAATGAAATGGTTGCTGTTAGTGGAATGTTTCTTATTTATTGCGATTGTTATTCAAAAACCAGTAATGAAAAAATGACCATTGTGGCAGCATTAACCAATGGCGATATTGATAATTTAATGGTTGGAAGGAATGCGGTTTTCTACGATAGAAAAGGAGTAGACTGGGATGCAAGCATTGTGAAAATTGTAGATAATCCAATTAGTATACGTCAGGCATTTTTTACACCTTATCGTAAGTTATCTGCCTTTGTCAATAAGCAAATCAATAAAATGGCCAGCTCACAAGATGAGAAAGTAGATGCTGCTGCGGCTAGTGTTGCTGAGAACAATTTAGCTAATTTAGAAACAGCATCACAAGCCACACAACCTAAGGCTCCCGAGCCTGTTGATGTGGGAAAATACGTAGGAATTTTTGCTGCTATTGCCCTTGCTTTAGGTGCTATTGGTACTGCTGTAGCATCAATTGTTGCTGGATTTATGTCTTTGTCTTGGTGGCAAATGCCCTTAGCTATTGCGGGTATTTTATTACTTATTTCAGGGCCATCTATGGTTATTGCTTATTTGAAATTGAGAACAAGAAACTTGGCTCCATTATTGGATGCGAATGGTTGGGCAATCAATGCAAGAGCTGTTGTAAATATTCAATTTGGTAAGGCATTAACGCAGTTAGCAGAATTACCACCTAATTCTAAAGTAAATTTGAATGATCCATTTACTAAAAAGAAGCGACCTGTATTAACTATTTTTATTGGTTTAATAGTTGTGGCTTTACTTGTTCTTTACCTACTTTGGAAATTTGGGTTCATGGTTTTATAGGTTTAAAAGACTTCACCTAAATTTACAAAAAAGCCTCTGGAGCCATTAATTCCGAAGCCATAGTCAACACTTAAATTAGTGGATGATTCTTTATTCATTTTAATTCTTAAACCACATCCATATCCTGGTAATAATTGTCCGGCTTGGCTTTGAATGTCTCTTTTGAATGATTGTACATTTCCAAAAACAGTGCCTCCCACCAATCCATTTTTAATCAATCGAAAACGATATTCTGCTTCGAAGTATGCCATATTACCGCCTTTAAATCTTCCTTGAATATAACCCCTTCCTGTATTAAAATAATCATCCCATCCAGTACTAGGGAGAAGTAAATAAGGAACACGTCCTCCAAAGGTGAGCCAATTATAGCTCCAAAGAGCGAGTACGTTTTTACTCTTGGCAGGTAAAGGGATATATTTTTTCAATTCAATCACACATGAATTCCATGATGTCTTGTTACCGAATGATTTGGGGTTATTTCTAAAAATCAAAGATGCATAAAATCCTTTTGGTGGATTAATCGGATTTTGTCTGTTATCGTATAGGAAATGAGCAATCCAACCCAAAGCCTCTTCAGAGCTTTCTTTTCCATACCTTCCTAAAATAGAAGGTCTATCAATTGGAGCATCAATTTCTTGAATATCCCAAAAATGATCATAGAAAATTCCAGTTCCTAAATAGCTATTATTTTTTATTTTTCTTAATACTGTTTGATGAGACCTGAGATAAACGTAATCAATTCGATAGGCTCCTGAATTAATTGATTTTGGTCCAATACCATAGGTTTCAGAGGGGTAATCTAGAAATTTATTATCAGAGATGATATTGTATTTGTATCCTTTGGTCCAGATATTGGCCATGAGAGGTAGGATGATTTGATTTTTCTCTGTATAGGCAATACTGCTTAAAACGGTAGATGTTTTTAATTGGTCTCCAGGGTTGAGATTAAATGTTAAGTTTCCTGCCAATAGCAAGGCAAAGCCAGTTTGAAGGGTGTAACCGGCTGCTGGTACCAATGAAACATGATAGTTTTGATTACTATCAGACTTATCTTTCTTTTTTATGAGTTCAAGTTGATCAAGCAAATCAACAATATCCTTGTCCTCTGTTTGAGCTTTAAGCGATTGCTGTTGCAAGACCAGTATACCAAATAACAGAAGCTTTATAAATTTTTGCATTCAATATAAGATAGCTGCACAAATTAAAGGTTTAATTGAATGAAAGGTTTTTGCTTTAGGTAAAAGTCGATATTTTATAGACTAAGTTCATATCAAGCTTTCTGAAAACTAAATTTTTTATACCCGAAAGATGGAATATTTTTGCAGGATTAATCAGAGTCTATTTAGAGTAAAGTAAAGAGATTCACTATAATTACATGAGTTTAACAGAAGAAATTTCAAAGAGAAAAACATTTGCTATTATTTCTCACCCCGATGCAGGTAAAACAACTTTAACAGAAAAGTTCCTTTTGTTTGGAGGAGCTATTCAGGTTGCAGGAGCAGTAAAGAGTAATAAAATCAAGAAAACTTCCACATCCGATTTTATGGAAATTGAAAAGCAACGTGGTATTTCTGTTGCTACTTCTGTTATGGCTTTTGAGTATAATGATAAAAGAGTTAATATTCTTGATACACCTGGTCACAAAGATTTTGCTGAAGATACTTACAGAACATTGACAGCAGTAGACAGTGTAATTCTAGTAGTAGATAGTGTAAAGGGGGTTGAGGAACAAACTCAAAAATTAATGGAAGTATGTCGCATGCGAAATACACCCGTGATCATTTTCATCAATAAGTTAGACCGTGAGGGTAAAGACCCTTTTGACTTATTAGAGGAATTGGAAGAGAAGCTGAATATCCATACTAGACCTTTATCATGGCCTATTAACCAAGGGTCTAATTTCAAAGGTGTTTATAATTTATACAAAAAAGAATTAAATCTTTTTGAAACCAATAAAACCCAGTTGGCAGATGTGGTTATACATATTACCGACTTACATTCAGAAGAGTTAACCAAACATATTAGTGAGAAAGATGCCAATAAACTGCGTGAAGATGCAGAGTTAATTGAAGGTATTTATGAGCCTTTTGATGTAGACTTATATCAAAGTGGTTTATTAGCTCCTGTATTTTTTGGCAGTGCTATTAATAATTTTGGTGTACAAGAGTTATTAGAAACCTTTTTGGAAATTGCACCAAGTCCAATGAGTAGGCAAGCCATGGAAAGAACCGTTATGGCAAATGAAGAGGCACTTACTGGATTTGTATTTAAAATTCATGCCAACCTCGACCCTAACCACAGAGATAGAATTGCATTTATGCGAATCTGCTCAGGTAAGTTTGAAAGAAATAAATTTTATTACCATACAAGAAGTGGTAAGAAACTCAAATTTGCGAGTCCAACAACCTTTATGGCCAATGAGAAAATTCTTACTTCAGAGGCCTACCCAGGAGATGTAATTGGTTTGTATGACAGTGGTAATTTTAAAATTGGGGATACTTTAACTGAGGGTGAAAAGTTACAGTTTAAAGGCATTCCAAGCTTTTCTCCAGAGATTTTTAAGGAACTAGAAAATAGGGATCCACTCAAAACAAAACAACTCGAGAAAGGTATCAGTCAGTTAAGTGAAGAAGGCGTTGCTCAATTGTTTATTCAAGAACCAGGACATAGAAAGATCATTGGTACAGTAGGAGACCTCCAATTTGAAGTAATTCAATTCAGGTTGGAACATGAATATGGAGCTAAATGTTCATTCATGCCATTGAAGTTTTATAAAGCATTTTGGATTACTTGTAAAGACAAGAAAATGTTGGATCAATTCATGGTCAGAAAGGCTCATGCAATAGCCAGTGACAAAGAAGGAAACCCGGTATTTCTAGCAGAATCTGAGTGGAATGTTACTTATGCAAAACAAGATTTTCCTGATATAGAATTCCATACGATATCGGAATTCAATGGGAATTAATTTTAAAAATGAAAAGGGTGCTGACTGCTTCTTTGGTGGTCATCATTCACTTTACATCTTACAATTAGGTACTCTCTTCCTGCTAATTCAAAAGGCAATAAGCTGACTTCATTTTTTACGAGATTCTTGTTTTTATCGATGAACTGAAGTTCGTTTAAATGTTGATCAACCGTGATTTCAATATTTCTTTTTTCCGTAATCTCTTTGATAGATTTTTCTGTCATGATATCACTCAAAGCCAAGCTTAAAATTTCTTTATTACCATAATCTAACATCCTTGCCAAATTGGAACTGCTAGTGATAATTGCCTGATCTTTTAGTCGAATTATCATAACGGGATATGGTGAGGTTTTGAAAATACCAGTAAATTGTTGGATGGCTGAAACCTCTAAAAGATTTTTATTAAAAATTACAATAAATAGCCAAATTGTACTCATCATGATGTAAACTGTAATTTTAAGAGAATCCACCAAATCTAATTGATCATGATTTAAATAATTCTCAGCGCCTTCAATAATTTGGTGACCTATATAAAAAATTAGTCCGGTAAGGACTATATATAATATGATTGGGAATAGGGTCCTTTTAATTGCATAATTTTCAAAGTAGTCATTTGCATTCATATGTACAGGTTTTTATTCAATCTTTATCAAAAGCATTAGAAAAATTTATACCCTTCGCAAAAAAACACTAAAATTAATGTAATAAAAATAATATCCTAATTAGTGATATAAAACAGATAATTAATACACAAGTTTGCTTTAATTTAAAATTAATTTTGTTAATCATTAGCCCCATCTACTTATGATAAAAGATCAAACCGATATCATCAACAATTCTGAATCAACAGAAAATATGTTAGTTGAGGTGAGCAGTGATGGATTTTGTGTACGTGCAAATCACGCTACATCTGCATTAAGTGGTTTTAAACTGGATGAAATTATTGGTAAAAAGTTTAAAGAATTTGTTGAACTAGATGAAAATAAAACTTCAGAAATTGAGAATGCTATTTCTGAAGGCAATGGTGTGGTTGTTAATTTCGAAGGCTATTTCAAAAAGAAAGATGGAACTCGCTTATTCATTCTTTGGTCTGCTTATTGGTCTGTTAGAAACAAAAGTTTAATCTGTATTGGTAAAGACCTTTCAATTACTGAACAAAGATTGGTAAAGGCGAATAAGGAGTTAAATTTATTAAATCGAATCAATGATTTACTCAGAACTGGACTCGAGGGAAATGATTTGTTGGATTTGGTAACCTCTACCTTGGTTGAGCAAGGGAATTATCAATTGGCATGGTTTGGTTTGTTCAAAGAAAATAATTCAATTAAGGAATCGCTTCAAGTAGTAAGTAAATCTGGAAATACGCAAATCATAAATCAGTTGGTGCTTGATTATAGGTCGAGGCATTTGGATAATGATCCGTTTTTGGAAGCCATAAAGATTGCAATTCCTATTCATGAAAAATATGTGAATGATTACCCCAATTTATCATTCAATAGTTTGTGTTTAAAAAAGGCAGGTATAAGTAATGCTTTATTTATACCGATCAATTTTGGTAATACTGGATTGGGTATATTGAATATATGTTCCAATGATGAGCGTATTTTTGATTTTCATGAAATACAGATTTTAGAAAGAATAGCAGAAAATATTTCATTGAATTTAAGGTTTTCTGATTCACAACAATTGAACTCCATCAATAAATGGAAATTGTCTAAAATCAACAACGAACTTGAGCTGCTGAATCAGGTTAACGATATTATTTTACGTGAGAAAGATGAACACAAACTGCTACATGAAGCATTCAATCTAGTTCTCAGTAAATCGAAGTATAAATTAATCTGGCTAACTTGGTACCAACAAGATCATTTGCAAGATTTAGTTATCATTCCTGAATTGGTTTGGGGCGAAAAGGCTTATGCCGATGCATTGGTTTTAGATTTCAAAGATCCCAATGTATTAAAAGGACCTACTGCTCAAGCTATTTTAACAGGAAAACCTGGAATTGTCAATTCAACCCTTTCAAGTCCTGATTATGTACTGTGGCGAGAAAGAGCAGCTAAATTTGGTATCAAATCAAGTTATGCAACAATTTTACAAACAGGCTCCACACAAAGGGCTGCAATAGGAATTTACTCTGGAATAGAAAATGCCTTTGATGATCACGAAGTTGAAATCTTACAAAGAATCATCAATAATGTTGGATTTGCGATTCATTCCATTCAAGAAAGCCGTATCAATGAGCAATTGAGGAACTCTTTGGAATCAAGTAATAAATTACTTCGTGATTATAAGTTTGCCTTAGATAAAAGTGCTATTGTGTCTATTACCAATATTGATGGTGATATATTAAGTGTCAACGATAATCTGCTAAAAATATCAGGCTATGAAAAAGAGGATTTAATTGGAAGTAATCATCGTTTACTTAATAGTGGATATCATTCAAAGTTATTTTGGAAAGAGCTTTGGGATACTATTTTAAGTGGTAAGATATGGTATGGCGAAATTAAAAATAAGAAGAAAGACGGTTCCTATTTCTGGCTAGAAACAACCATTATTCCTATCAACCATGATGATGGAAGTATAACTCAATTTCTTGCCATTAGATATGATATCACGGATACGAAGAAACTAATGGAAAAGAATGAGTATATCCGATTCTTGGTTGACTCTACAGAAGATTCAATTATTGGTATTAATGAGAATGCAATTATAACTTCTTGGAATAAGGGTGCTGAAAAGATTTATGGTTATTTGGAAGAAGAAGCCAATGGTAAATTTATTTTTGATTTATTACCAAGTGAGTATAAAAACGAAGAAACCCAATTTCTGCAAAAATTAAAGAATGGAGAATCCATTAATAATTCTTTCCAACTCAAGCGAAAAAGAAAAGATGGTAGTATAGTTCCATTGTCAATAACTATATCTTCTATTGAAGACGAAAATGGTAATCGAATAGGTGTGTCAGAAATTGCAAGAGATATCAGCAAAGAATTGGAAGCAGAAGAGCAATTGCAAAAGCAAATTCAGTTTTTGAAAGACATTTCTTTCATCAATTCATTTGAAATCAAACAAGAGATTTCAAAATTGAAAAGCATGTCAGTTTTTGTTGCAGAGAAATTCAAAAATTCTCCTGATGTGGAAGAAGTGTTTGTTCAGGCAGAAAGGTCATTTAGTAAATTGGATTCTTCTTTAAGGAAAATGAGTGATTTAATCAACTTACCTTTAAAAAGAAATACGGTTACACCACCAAGGACTATAAAAAAAGCCATAAAAAAGATATGCATCATTGATGGTGATCTGAAGCATTCGGCTTATCTACATAATTTGTTAAATCCTTTATTTCCTCCCAATTCAATTGAGCGTTTTACTGGGTTTAATGAGGCTTTGGAGCATGCAAAAATAACTGATGCAGATGAATCGTGTTTGGTTATTCTAGATCCTAAATCTGAATCAAATAAAGCTTGGGAATACCTTAAACAGCATGAACTATTGCGTTTAAAAACCAAAATTATTCTTTTTTCAGAAAAGGTAGATGAAGCTTCAATAGAAAGGGCCAAAGATTATAAAAGCGTAGGTAATTATTTAAAAAAGCCATTTAATCCAGTTGATATACAAAAACTAATGAGTGGCGAATTAATGGAGTGGATTGTTTGATTTAAGAGGATTGTTCAACAAACAAAATAGTAGTAGAAGATGGAAAGTCAATTAACATATGAACAGTTATTAGAAGAAAACAAAAAGTTAAAAGCTCAACTCAATGTTGATTATACCCATTCTTCCCACCAATTGTTATCTATTTTTGAAGAGATGGGAATTGCTGTTATTGGCGCCAATCCTACCACTGCAGAATTCTCTTATGTGAATAAAGAGATGTTGAGGCTGACAGGTTACAGCAAGGCTGAAATCTTAAAAATGGGAGTGGCCGACTTACACCCAATAAATGTTTTAGAGCGTGTCAGGCAGTTATTTGGTCAATTAGCAAATGGAGAAATATCAAAGGCAATAGAAGTACCTATACTACGAAAGGATGGTAAATTGGTTTATTGTGATATTACCTCTGCATTGGTGGAAATAAATCAGCAACCATTACTTATTGGCTTCTTTTCTGATATATCTGATTTGGTTGAAAATAACCAAGCCTTGTTTCGAACCAAAGAGATGTATCATCAATTGGTTGAATCATCCTCAGAGGGAATTTTAATTTGTGAATCAGGCCAAATCATTTTTGCCAATCAGGTAGCATCACAGATTTTCGGTGCTACTAATGCTGAATTGGTTCATCAATCTATTCTATCTTTCATTCATTCAGAGGGAAAATTAATGATTGAGGAATTGCAAAAGAAAAGAAATGAGGGCTCTGTCGAGGTCTACAAATTTGAAACCTATGGGAATAGAAAGGATGCTACCTCATTTCCTCTTGAAATCATATCTGGTCGATACAATTATCAAGGTAAAGATACTGAATTGGTATTATTGAAAGACATCTCGGAGAAATCATACTTTTCAAATAAGATAAAAGAATCGGAAGAAACAGCTAAAGCTATTTTGAAGGCCTTTCCAGACGTATTATCTAGAATTAGTAGAACAGGTTTAATAATAGATTTACACACGAATGAAGATTTGGGTTTCTTTGCTTCTCCCAATGAGTTTATAGGTAGGAATATTGTTGAAGTTTTTCCTGAATCATTAAGTAAGTTAATTACTCATCAAATAGAATTATCAATTCAGAATCAGCATACCCGGAATTTAGAATTTAGTCTAGAATCAGATGGAGTTACCAATTATTATGAAGCTAGATTTGCTCCTATTCAAGAGATTGACCAAGTAATCGCTGTTATTAGGAATGTCACTCAAGAAACTTTATTAACCAATGAGGTTAAAGAAAAAGAGAATCTTTTTAAACTCATTGCAGACCACTCTAATGATGTTATTTGGATATATAACCTGTCTAATAATGAATTTACTTATAATAGTCCTTCTGTAACTCAGTTAAGAGGATATACTCCAGAAGAAGTTTTGGGTCAAAAGATGGAAGATGTTTTCACCCCTGAAACTTTAAAAAAGGTTCACGAAATCTTACCACTAAGGATTAATGCATTTGTTCAACAAGCTGATGCCGTTTACAACCATGTAGATGAGTTTCAGGAATACCATAAAGATGGTCGAATTTTATTTACCGAAGTAAGCACCAGTTTTTTTTATAATGCCGATCAAACGCTTAGTGTTTTAGGTATTACTAGAGACATTAGTGAAAGAAAATTAATCGAACAGAAAGACGCCATTCAGAAGCATGTATTGGAGTTAATTTTAAAAGGTGATTCTTTACAAGAAACTTTTGATGTCATTTTGAAAGCTATTGAATTTGAATTGCCACAAGCGAAGATCGCTATCATGAATTATTTGCCTGAAACCAATTCACTTTCGTATGTAAGTGGAAATAAAATTTCAGATTACTATATCAAACTTCTTGAAAGTTTACAAATAGGTAAAGGCGTTGGTACTTGTGGTGATGCTATATTTACCAAAGAGCTAATCATCACTGAAGATTTACTCAAGGATAAGAATTGGATTCCGTTCAAGGAAGTTGCAATTGCAGAGAATTTAGGTTCTTGTTTTTCATATCCTATTTTATCTTCTGATGGCTCTGTGCTGGGAACCTTTGCTGTATATCATTCTTATCCTTTTAAACCTACTAATGCGAATCTAAAATTCATAGAGAGTTTTGTGAGTTTGGCAAGTATCGCCATTCA
The DNA here is from genome assembly GCA_049242065.1 of Bacteroidia bacterium. Classification (GTDB taxonomy): domain Bacteria; phylum Bacteroidota; class Bacteroidia; order UKL13-3; family UKL13-3; genus CAISCU01. The sequence continues at coordinate 3,706 of JBMLPO010000141.1, read as the reverse complement.
AAGAAATACTTTTGAAACAAGTTTAAAAGAGAGTGAAGACAAATTCTCAAAAGCATTTAATGCAGGTCCAGACAGCTTTTCAATAACCACTTTGGAAGATGGTGTTTTTATAGATGTCAATGATGTTTTCCAAGAAGAATTTCTTTATACAAAAAAAGAGGTTATAGGTAAATCCTCTGTAGAAATAAACATTTGGGCGAATAAAAAAGACCGTATCAAATTTAAAAAAGAATTAGAGAAAACTGGCAGAATCAAAGATTTTGAAACCATATTGGTGAATAAAAATGGAGAACAATTATATTATGAAATTAGTTCACAAGTTGTTTCAATTTCTGATGGCAAAAAATGGGTCTTATCCAATTCAAGAAATATAACTCAATCCAAAATTGAGCAATTAGAAAGAGAGAGACTCATTCAAAAAGAAAAAGAAAGTAGCGGCAGAATCATAGATATATTAGAAACCATTAGTGATGGATTTTTCTCTTTAGATCCGTCATTTGTGATTACTTATATGAACTTTAAAGCTGGCGAAATTACTAACCATAGGCCTCAAAATTCTATAGGTAAAGTATTCTGGACAGTCTTTAAACTTCATCAAGATAATAAATTGAGAAGGGCATGTGAAGAGGCTGTTAATGCTAAAAACCTATTACAAATAACCGATTTTGTTGAAGAGTTTAATCGTTGGTTGGAGTTCAAGATTTATCCAGCGCACGAAGGATTGAATATTTTCTTTAGGGATATTACTGAACAAAAGAATGCAGAAATTCAGTTGCAAGAAAGCGAATTAAAGTTCAGAACACTATTTGAGGCAACACCTGATGGTATTATTTATTATGATGATCAAGGAAAAGAGGAATTGTTGAACTCGAGTGCTTTGCAAATTTTAGATTTAAAACCTGAACATTTTTTAACGAGAAATCCGAATGATGTTCCTTTCCTAATTTATGATCAGGATGGTAGGGAAATGCAAAAGGAAGAATCAGCGACTTTTAAGGTATTAAAGAGTGGGAAGCCATTAATCAATCAAGTATATGGCTTGAAGTCAAAAGCTACTCAACAATTTTTATGGTTAAGGAGTAATGTGATTCCATTTAGGGATAATCAAAACAAGCTAAAAGTCTTTGTTAGTTTTGCAGATATCACACAACAAAAATTAGCCGAACAAGCATTGGCTAAAAGTCAGGCCGAACTAAAAAGAGCAGCTATAATTGCTCAATTGGGTAATTTTAAACTCGATATGAAAGAGTTGGTGCTTATTGGATCAGATAAAGCATACGAACTGTTTGGTTTTGAAAATTCAAGGCCAGTTCCTTTGGCTGAGGTACTTAATAAGATTCATAGAAATGATCTTCCTGTTTGGAGAAAGTATTGGCAAGATTCAATGAAAAATAGCCAATATCGGTTTGAGTTTAGAATTCATATAGAGGATAAGATTAGATGGTTAAGTCTCTGGGGAGAATCACAATATTCTCCAGAAACAAAATCGGGCGAAATTCTGGGAATGGTGATGGATATTACAGAACGTAAGCGTGCAGAATTACAAGCTGAAAACGAAAAGGAAAGATTACAAACCCTGATTGAAACCATTCCTGATTTGGTATGGCTGAAAGATGTCCAAGGGAAATACATGCTTTGTAATCCTCAATTTTCAAGGTTATACAAAAAGGAACCTCAGGAAATGATAGGATTAACTGATTATGATTTATTGGAAGATTCATTGGCTCATGAATTTGAATCTTTCGATCAATTGGCACTGAATAGTGATGTTCCGGTAAAGAGTATTGGTTCAATGAAACGCTCTCCTAAAGAAGGCGATTTAATAGTTGAAACATTCAAAACAAAACTGTTTGATACTGAAGGAAACTTAGTTGGTATTTTAGGTGTAGGAAGGGATTTAACTGAAATTACAGGAGCTACAAAGGCTTTGCTTGAGAGTGAAAGAAAGTTAAAAGAGGCGCAGCATTTCGCCAAAATGGGTAACTGGGAATTAGAGATAAGAACTGGGAAATTTACATGGTCAGATGAAATTTATACCATCTTTGAATTGAATAAGGATAAGTTTGATAGCACCTATGATGGTTTCCTCAATTTAATTCATCCAGATGATTTGGAATTGGTGGATCATTTTTATATTGAATCGCTCAAATCAAGAGTTCCATTTGAAATTACCCATCGAATTATCATGCCTGATGGACAAATTAAATATATTCAAGAGAAGTGCATAACCCAGTTTAATGAGAATGGTGAGCCTCAAATTTCATTTGGTACAATGCAGGATATCTCTGAAATATATTTGGCTCAACAAGCATTGTTGGATAGAGAGAAAATTCTAAGCTCGATATTAGATACAGTTGGTAATGGAATTTTCCTGATCAGTGTAGATAAAAACAAAGATTTCCATTTTATGACTGTCAATAAAATGATGTGTAAAATAATGGGATTTGATGAAAATGATATAAAAGGTAAGAGATTTTTAGATGTTTTAAGTGGTAGTGTAAATGCCCTTTCTGTTAAAGAAAAATTAGAAGAAGCAATCAAATCTAAAAGGGCTATTTCATGGGAAATGAAGGGACTTAGAAATGAAGAGAGTTTTACGGGTGATGTGAATATTGTGCCGGTTTTTGATACCAATGGTAAATGTGTTTATGTGGTAGGTGCCATACATGATATTACTTTGAGAAAAAAGGCAGAAGAAGATTTGAGTCAGCTCAATCAATTGCTCGAACAAAAAGTGCTTGAAAGAACGGAACAATTGGAATTAGCCAATAAGGAATTAGAATCTTTTGCGTACTCAGTTTCACATGATTTAAGAGCTCCACTGCGCCATATAGATGGATTTGCCAAATTGTTAAAAGAAAGTTTAAACAATCAATTGAATCAAGAGGCCAATAAATACTTTAATAAGATAGAAGACGCAGGAGTAAGGATGGCAAGTATGATTGATTCTTTGCTTAAGTTTTCGAGATTAGGTCGTCAAGCTTTACAAATTACCCACATACAACTGAATAAGCTTTTCGTGCAAATTATCAAAAATGCAGAACCCGATATTCAGCAAAGAAATATCCAATTCAAGGTTGACGAATTCCCCGTTATCCAAGGTGATAAACCTTTGTTAGAATTGGCTTTTAACAATATCATCAACAATGCCATTAAATTCACCATTCAAAAGGAAAAAGCTTTGATTGAAATTGGAAAGTTTGATGCAGGTTCAGATTATATTGGTATTTATGTGAAAGACAATGGTGCAGGTTTTGATATGACTTATGTAGATAAACTTTTCGGTGTTTTTCAACGATTACATACCCAGAATCAGTATCCAGGAACGGGTATTGGTTTGGCCAATGTCTTTCAGATTATTAAGAAGCATAATGGAAGTATTTGGGCTGAAAGCAAAGAAAATGAAGGCGCCACTTTTTTTATTAAACTAAAAAGAAATTTAATATGAATTCTTTAGCACCAATTTTATACGCAGAAGACAACGACAATGATATTGAGTTGACACTTGCTGCTTTTGAAATGAGTCAGATAAAAAATCCTTTGGTAATAGTGAGAGATGGTCAGGAAGTAATTGATTATTTAAATTATCAGGGAAATTATTCTAGCAGAAAAAAAGAAAATCCAATTCTTATTTTGTTAGACATAAAAATGCCAAGAATTACTGGACTTGAAGCTTTAGCAGATATCAAAAGAAACCAACAGCTTA
>JBMLPO010000140.1:0-6898 GCA_049242065.1 Bacteroidia bacterium | reverse complement strand
CTACTCTTGTTTACTAGCATTTCATATGTATATGCAGCATGGTGGAGTCCACAGTTAGGCTGTGGACTGGGACATAGAGGATTTGTAGAATTCTATGCGTTGTTTGCTTTGGGCTTTACTGCATGTTTAGCCAAATTAATCGAGCTCAAAAAACCTATCTTTAAATTCCCCCTCATTTTAATTATTATTGCGCTTATTGCACTTAACTTGAAAATTTCGTACACCTATGATGGCTGTTGGTACGGCAAGACCATATGGGATACAAATGAATTCATCAGGTTAGTAATCAGTTAATTCATGTCTGTATTATCAATCATTATTCCTGCCTATAATGAGGCCAGAACCATTCACTTGATTTTAGAAAAAATCGAGGCTGTACAATTGATTTCCAATATCAAAAAAGAAATCATTATTGTAAATGATTGTTCTAGTGACAATACTGCAGTGGTTGTAAGGGGATTGATGGAAAAATATCCCGCCATTCGCTTTGTAGAACATGAAGTGAATAAAGGAAAAGGAGCTGCCATTCATACTGGTATTAAAGAAGCGAGTGGAGATTATATCATCATTCAGGATGCTGATTTGGAGTATGATCCTCAGGAATTCAATTTACTTCTAAAGCCCATTACTGATGGATTTGCTGACGTAGTTTATGGATCTAGGTTTATGGGTGGAAACCCACATCGCATTTTATTCTTTTGGCATTCTATTGGAAATGGTGTCTTAACGTTTATGTCGAATATGTTTACCAATCTGAACTTAACAGATATGGAAACATGCTATAAATTATTTAAATCTGAATTTATTAAACCGATAAAACTAAGGGAAAATCGTTTTGGATTTGAACCCGAGATTACCGCAAAAATAAGTCGCATACCCAATATCAGAATTTATGAGGTGGGTATATCCTATTATGGAAGAACTTATGCTGAAGGTAAAAAAATTAACTGGAAAGATGGATTCAGAGCTATTTACTGCATCCTAAAGTATGGCTTTCTAAAAATTAATTAATAATGGAAAAGGAACTTTTTCCTTCTAAATATTTTTATCCTGCTTTATTTTTCATTCAGCTTTTCTTTCTTCTTTTAGCATTAAACACGGATGGTATTGGTCAGGGAGGTGATAGTGTATTTCACTTCTTAATGGCTAAATATTCTTGGATTCATCCTCACTTATTCTTTAATCATTGGGGCAAACCATTCTTTACAATACCAGCGTCTATATTTGCACAATTTGGGATGAATTGGATGAAAGTATTCAATACCCTTCATACATTCATTGGCATCTTATTTGGATATAAACTGGCGTTACATTTTCAAATAAAAAATGCAGGATTGATTTTATTTTTTGTCTTACTCGCGCCCCTCAGTATCAGTGTTAATTTTAGCGGATTAACAGAACCCATGTTTGCCAGTGTGCTGTTGAGCTCTTTATATTTTATTGCCGTTTCGAAAGAAAACAAAGGTGCTATTTTGGTTTCCTTTCTTCCTTTTGTAAGATCAGAAGGTCTTATTATCCTCGTAGCCTTAGCAATATTCTTTTTATTAAAGAAGAATTGGAAAGCCATGTTCCTATTAGTAAGTGGTCATCTCATCATGAGCCTGAGCGGCATGTGGATTCATCAAGATATTTTATGGGTTTTTACCAAGATACCTTATGCCCATTTAAACCCAGTATATGGCAAAGGAACTTGGGACCATTTCCTGATCCAAATGAATTTTATGATTGGTCCTGTATTATACGGATTACTTATTCTTGGATTGATAGCTACCCTGATTCAATACAAACTCAAAGTACTGATTGAAGTGTTTATTCAGGATAAACTATTTCTTATTTATGGAATTTTCATTGCTTTCTTTATAGCACATACTAGCTTCTGGGCATTGGGTATCTTTGGTTCAATGGGATTAACCAGAGTATTTGCTGGAGTAATGCCATTGGTGATGATAATTGCTATTGAGGGCTTGAATTTTATATTAGATTCAATTGCAAAAAGGAATCAAAAACTTAGCTATTGGACAGGTATTGTATTGCTTTTATTCTGTTTGATTTTCCCTTTTCTAAACAATCCAGCATCTTATGAATTAAAAAGAGATTTGTATTTAAGTGAAGATGAAAAATTCCTAAAAGATTCAGTTTGTCAATACATCAATGAACACGAAAAAGATAGGCTCATAGTAGCATCCAATGCCTGTGTTCCGTTTTTTCTCAATAGAGACCCATTTGATTCGTCCGCATATCAAACAGCCAAGAATTTTGAATCATTAAAATCACAAAACAAGAAAATATTATTGGTTTGGGACCCTTGGTTTTCTGCGGTTGAAGATGATATTAGTTTAGAAAAAATCAATCAGGACAGCAGCATGAATATGCTTGGCATTTATACAGGCATATCAGATAAAAAAACTATTGAATATCGTCTTTATAAGAACTTTTAATTGGTATTTCTTGCTTGTAAATGAACCGACAAAATAAATACCGACGGAATAATTGTGACCCAGAACAGATAGATATAAGGAACAAATACAAAAGAATAAAATACCAATAAAGACAACTTCAAAGTTAACAGAGCTAGTACTTTTAATTGGGTTGAGTTTCTGTTTATCCAAAGCCAAATTAAAGACGCAATCAACACAACTATACTCATGAATAACATGAGATTTTTGGTGAACAGAATTTTCTCTTCTAATGAGCCCGAAGCCCAAGTATAAATCCAAGAAGCAAAACCCATTCCTTGAAACAACTGGAATGGCTTGTCACCCGGAGCTTGCCACGATTGACCCTTCCATTCACCTAATGCAGCATCAATCCATAATTGAGAACCGCTATTGAGCATATGAGGTGATTGGATAATAAATGGCACATAAAAAACCAATATCAAAACAAGGAGATAAATAGCGGTTTTATAGGATTGATTTCTATTGACTAACCAAAGAGATAAGAAATAAGCAGGTAGCCAAAATACCAAACTATACCTTGATAAAATTAAAAGAATTAATGCGCTAGCTTTAAAAAATGTATTATTTGAAAACAAGGATAAACACAAAATCAAATAATAAGCAGCAATGAGTAATTCAACTGTATTGGCATAGTCTTTTCCTTGCTTAATCATGATTGAGAACCACAACAGAAATGGTAGTAAAATCTGTACCAATAAAATTGGCTTATTTGAAGCCTTTACAAACTTGAAAACAAACAAGGCAGAAGCCCCTAAATAGACGAGAACAAAGGCCCATCGAGGATCAACACTTAAGAGGTCTGGAAGCACAAAAGGCAACCAGTGAAAGGTTAAATAATTTGGTGTAAAGGTTCCATAATTAAATCCTGTATACAAATCATAGACCGGCTCTAAGTGAACAAAACGATCGACATAAATTTGCTGAATCAAAGGAATGATATCTGAGTTTTCAACTTTGATTGGCCATTTCTGAAACAAGTAAGCAGAAGAAACAATCCCAATTAAAGTCAAGATTACAAATGCCCACCTTTTAAAAAAAATCAATTCATTTGAAGGCGAATTATCTTCTTGAATGAACTCAACATCTTGCTTGGAAGTTGAATAAATCAAAGCAAAACCAGTAAGTAAAAACAGCAAAGGACTTACTATAAATCCGGCTTCATTTCTAAAATAAAATAGAAGTAAAAGTTCGAGAACAAAACAGCCCATTACTATTTTTGTCCTATTCTTCATCATCTCCAAGGTTGATATCGGCAGGCTGTTCTGGATTGGCAATGGTATTTAACTCCAATTGTAAAATAGAATCATTGCTCATCGAATCGTTTTTAATTATTTGAAGCTTAGCTGGCCCAGTAATTTGAACTTGATGCGTTAAACCTAATGTATCATCAGGTAAAATCAGTTCTCTATTTAACATTTTGTTAGCTAAGAATCTGTAAGTCTTTTCAAGGTAATCCTTTGCAGAGCCATCCTTATTAAAACGCCACATAAAACCTTTTGGACGAGGAATAATGGTTGCTAAATAGAGGCATTCACTCAGAGTTAGTTGCGAAGGTTGTTTTCTAAAATAGAACCGTGAAGCCTCTCCTATTCCATATACATTAGGCCCCCATTCAATAATATTTAAATACACCTCAAACATCCTTTCTTTACTTACCAAATAATTGTTTTCAAGAATATATACCAAGAGAATTTCTTCAAGTTTGCGGGCCATGGTTTTTTCTCTTGTAAGGAAAACATTCTTGATTAATTGCATACTGATGGTACTTGCTCCACGTTTGAATTTTCCTGTTCTGATATTTTTCACAATGGATTGACGAAATGCTTCAGTAACAAATCCTCTGTGGTAAAAGAATGAAGGATCTTCAGTTGTTAAAACACACTTTTTCAGAAAAGGAGATATCTGATCTAGTGGAGTAAAATCAGGATTGGACGGCCCAACAACAATAGGTCTTGTGGCTCTTCCATTTTCATAAGGATAATGAGTAAACTCTGAATTTAATTTACTCAAATTGGCTTCACCAAATTTTGTAATCTGAAAATTGTCTTTGTTTAGGGTACTTTCAAAAACCATTTGGTCTGGATGGTTTTCATTATAAATAAAATCAAGACGGTATGAAAATGCCCCATTGGCTTCCATTCCTTTGATATGGTTGAATAATCCAACTGGTAAAGCATTGATAAAATTTTGGGCAGTAGTGGTTTCAGTTTTTACAATAAAGTAAAAGACAGTATCTGGTCCATTTTCAAACTTAATAAAAGGATGAATAACAAATTCATTGAGTTTGACAGTTGAAGAACTATCAAGCGAAATAAAATTACTTCCAATCAAATATGAGTAATCAAATTCAGCATTTTTGATAATGACATCTTCTTTGGCAATTTTGGGATGGTTAACAGAGAAATTCTTCACGGAAGCATTACCGTTCACCTTCAGCTCTCCGCCATCTAAATCAACTTGATTTAATTGTAATCGGATGTTTTCAAAACCAGCCTGAACATTAAATCGTTCAAACAAATAAGGAATCATCACCCTAGAAGTATCGGAACTAGAGAAAGTGATATCAGCAGTTTTTGCAGAAGGATTAGCAAAGCCAGATAAAACCCAAGTTTGATTGATAGAATTTGAGTTCACCTTCATGGAAGCATTGAGGTGTTGATCGAATAATTTAAACTCGTTCAAAGCAAAACTAACGAAACGCTCATCATCTACACCATGAACTGAAAAGTTCTTCATTTCAACCTCATTTGGAACCTTATTTAAAACCTTAGAAATAAGTTGGTAAATGGTTTTAGCATAGTTCTTTTCAGAGGATTCTTCCTTTACTTCTTCTTTCGTTTCTGTTGTATCTCTATTGTTTAAAAATGTTTCAAAATTCCTTGAATCACCTTTTTTAATCAGTTGCAAATAACCTCCATTCAAGCTCAGATGCTTCACTCTAATATCACCAATTAGTGCATACCAAAACTTAACAGATAAAGCAAATTCATTTACTTGTAAGATGGTATCTTTTCCAAGTGGAACAAGAGAAAGTCCTTGAAGTTTAAGTCCGCTCAGACCTTCAAAACCCGCTTCATTTATTTTCAGTTCAACTTGGTATTTATCCATTAATTTAGATTGAACCTTAGCGATTGCCTTTTGAAGGAATACATTTCTAAATGAAAAATATCCAATTAAAAGCAGCAATAAAAAAACACCAGCAATTTTAATTGCCAGTGTTAGAATTTTCTTGAAGCGTGGTGTAATTTTCAGCATTTCAAAAATATTAAACGTGCATCAACTCAGCCTCTTTAGCTGCTGTTAATTCGTCTATTTTTTTGATATAGGAATCAGTTGTTTTCTGAACTGATGCTTCAGCTGTTTTTGCATCATCTTCAGGTAAACCATCTTTCTGCAATTTCTTGATGTTTTCATTGATATCTTTTCTGATATTACGAACAGCAACTTTTGCAGTTTCTGATTCAGCTTTTACTTTTTTAACAATCTCTTTTCTTCTTTCTTCTGTTAAAGGAGGAAGAATAACACGAATCATGGTACCATCATTCGCTGGGTTGAAACCCAAATTAGAGATAATAATCCCTTTTTCGATTGGGCCTAACATGGCTTTTTCCCAAGGTTGAATGCTGATGGTTCTTGCATCAGGTGTATTCACACTTGCTACTTGATTTAGCGGAACCAATTGACCATAATAATCAACTTTTACAGCATCTAACATGGAAGGATGCGCTTTTCCTGCGCGTATTTTGGTGAATTCTGAAGCTGCATGATCAACAGCTTTGTCCATTTGGTCTTTTAAACTGTCAAAAACAGGTTTTAATCTTGGGTCACTCATAAAGATAATTGGATAATAGGCTTGCAAATTAAGCATGGGAAGCCGTTTAGAGAAATTTATTTTTAGTTTTTTTACTCTTTAAAAAAAGATTCAAAACGCTAAAAATTAAGCTAATGCACTGAAATCAAAAACCTTGCATAGAAATACAGCTAAGAAAAAACTTTGATTATCTTTGCAGCCCGAATTATGGAAAGAAAAGTACGCGTAAGATTTGCACCAAGTCCAACAGGTGCATTACACATTGGAGGAGTTAGAACTGCATTATACAACTACCTATTTGCAAAAAAGCATGGTGGTGATTTCTTATTAAGAATTGAAGATACAGACCAAACAAGGTTTGTACCGGGTGCTGAGGAGTATATTATTGAAGCATTAAAATGGCTCAAAATAGAAGCTGTTGAAGGAGTTGGTTTTGGTGATGGGCCGCATGCGCCATATCGTCAAAGTGAGCGTAAGCCCATGTACAGACAATTTGCAATGCAATTAATAGATGCAGGATATGCTTATTATGCATTTGATACTGCTGAGGAATTGGATGGAATGCGTGAAAGACTGAAGGCTAGCAACGTTGATGCCAAGTACGATGCCATTACTAGAGGAACCATGA
>JBMLPO010000139.1:0-2284 GCA_049242065.1 Bacteroidia bacterium | reverse complement strand
GTATGCTGGGCTTTATTATTGGCTCCATTGTTTTGGTATTCTTATTAGCAGGAATGATTGGTGCTTTGGCTTCAGGATTTTCTCAAGAACCTACCGAAGTAACCGTAGAGGATAATTCTGTATTAAAAATCAGAATCAATTATGAAATCCCTGATAGAACCAATAAAAATGGATTGGACTTTTCTGCATTTGCTATGGATGGAGCGCCAAAAGCAATTGGTTTAAATGATATTCTTTCAAATATTAAAAAAGCTGCCAAAGACGATAAAATAAAAGGCATTCTATTGGAATTGGATTTAACCAATAATTCCTATGCAACTTTAGAAGAAATCAGAAAAGAATTAATAGAATTTAAAAAGTCGAAAAAATTCATCTTAGCCTATGCCGAAATGATGGATGAGCATGGCTATTACCTAGCTGCAACTGCCGATAAAATTTATATCAATCCAAGTGGGGAATTGCTATTAAACGGATTTGCCTCTCAAGTTGTTTATTTAAAAGGAGCCTTTGATAAACTTGGATTGGAACCGCAATTAATTAGACACGGAAAATACAAATCTGCTGGAGAACCTTTGATTTCTGAGCACATGAGTAATGAAAACAGAAAACAAATTGAATCATACATGGGCAGTTTGTATCATCATTTTGTAGAAAATATTGCCAAAGACAGAAAAAAATCTGCGACTGAGGTAGAAGATATCATCAACAAATTGGCGATACGCGAACCAATGGATGCAGTTAAATTGGGCATGATTGACAGTTTAAAATATGAGGACCAAATAGAAGAAGAATTAAAGAGCAGATTGGGACTTAAATCCGATGATAAACTCTCCATGGTGGGATTGGCAAAATATAAAAACACCAAAACTGATATATCAACAGCAGATGAAAAAATTGCTGTTATTTACTGCACAGGAGATATCGTAAGTGGCAAAAGTACAGATGGATCAATGGGTTCAGAAACCATATGTGAAGCCATTAAAAAAGTGAGGAACGATAAGAAATTTAAAGCATTGGTATTAAGAATCAATTCACCAGGTGGTTCTGCTTTAGCAAGTGATGTGATATGGAGAGAAATTGTTTTAACCAAAAAAGAAAAACCTGTTGTAGTTTCTATGGGTGAAGTTGCTGCTAGTGGTGGTTATTTTATTGCTGCTCCTGCCGATGTTATTGTTGCACAACCAAATACCATCACTGGCTCTATTGGTGTATTTGGCTTGTTGATGAATGCACAAAAATTGGTTCGTGATAAATTAGGTATCAATGTAGAAACAGTAAAGTTTGGTGAATTTGCTGACTTGGGCTCTCCTGAGCGCCCATTGAATAATTCTGAAAAAGAAATCATTCAACATGCCATTGATAAAATTTACAATGATTTTGTAGGAAGGGTTGCTGAAGGTAGAAAAATGACAGCCGCACAGGTTGATTCTATTGCACAAGGCAGAGTTTGGAGTGGTAAAGAGGCCAAATCAATTGGTTTAGTAGATGAATTTGGTGGATTAGATAAAGCGATTGAAATTGCGGCAAAAAAAGCCAAGACTTCAGATTACAGAATTGTCAACTTACCAGAACAAAAAGATCCATTTCAAGAAATTCTTACCAATTTAAAAGACAATGCAAGTGTTTATTTGATGGAAAAAGAATTGGGTGAAAACTACCGTTGGTTGAGACAAATCCAGGGTGCTGCCAAAATGCAAGGCATACAAGCAAGAATGGATTTTAACTTGAAGGTTGATTAATCGTTCATGTATACATCAAAAAGCGCCTCGGTTCAAAGAACCGAGGCGCGGGTTTTTTTTTTTTTTTTTTTATATATTTTTTTTAAGACAAGTTTTTTTGGGGTCAGGTATTGAACCCTTTCTGATGAAATGGGAATGGTAATTTGAGGATAAGCATCCATAATCAAATATCCACCTTCTGATTTTACATAGGAAACAATCCAATTGGTATTGATTAAATAAGATTTATGACACCTAAAGAAAGTTGGATTACCATCTAATGCTTCTTCAAAATTCTTCAGGGTACGACTAACAATGAGAGTTTGTCCATTATCTAGCCAAATTTCGGTATAGGAACTATCGGCCTTAATAACCCGAATTGAATTCAAATCAATAAATTGAATGGTATTGCCAACTGGAACAGCAATCTTACTTGGACCTTCAGGCTTCAGCATTTCTGTGAAGGCCTGCATATTTAAATTAGACTTATTTTTTAATTTCCTAAACCGTTCAATTGCATCTTCTAATTCTTGTGCTTCAATAGGTTTTAAGAGGTAATCAATTGC
>JBMLPO010000138.1:0-16157 GCA_049242065.1 Bacteroidia bacterium | reverse complement strand
TACCACTTGGGGTAACTTTAAAACGCTTTGCAGCTGACTTGTTTGTTTTTACCTTTGGCATCTTCCTGATTTCTCCTTATTTATATGATTTAAAACGGCTTTCTTATTTAGTGGCTGTTTTTCCTTTCGGACTCAGCATCAAAAACATTTTCTTTCCTTCAAGTCTTGGTAATTGTTCAACTTTAGCAATCTCTTGTAAACGCTGAGCTAATTGAAGCAACAATACCTCTCCTCTTTCTTTGTAAACAATTGCCCTTCCTTTAAAGAATACATAAGCTCTCACTTTATGTCCTTCTGTAAGGAAGTTTTCAGCATGTTTGTATTTAAACTCAAAATCATGTTCATCGGTATTAGGTCCGAACCTGATTTCTTTTACATCTTGTTTAGCTTGATTAGCTTTTTGCTCCTTCTTTTTCTTCTTTTGTTCGTAAAGGAACTTTTTGTAATCAATTACTCTACAAACCGGTGGATCTGCATTTGGTGAAATTTCAACTAGGTCCATTTCCTGCTCTTGTGCAATTTTTAATGCTTCCGAGATGGAATAAACGCCAACTTGAATGTTTTCTCCAACCAATCTTACCTGTGAGGCTTGAATACGGTTGTTGATCTTGTGCTCAGGCTCAAGACTTCTTCTTCCTCTGTTAAAATTGCCACCAGGACGTGGTCCTGAATTCCCTCCCGGGGCTGGTGTAATAGGTGCTGCCAAGTATTTCTTTAATTTACTGTTAATTCGTTTTTAATTTGTTCGATGAATGCTGAAATGGAAACTTTTCCTTTATCGCCTTCTCCATGTTTCCTAACAGAAACACTTTCTTCTTGCATCTCTTGCTCTCCAACAACCAGCATATACGGGATTTTCTTTAATTCCGCATCTCTGATTTTCTTGCCGATTTTCTCATTTCGGTCATCAAACAAGGCGCGAATATCTGCTTTTTTCAGAATATCTACAAGTTTTTGAGCATAAGGCACATACTTATCACTAATTGGTAACACACTTACTTGCTTCGGCGATAACCAAACTGGTAAGTTTCCAGCATAATGTTCCAACAAAAATCCAATGAATCGCTCATGGGTACTCAATGGAGCTCTATGGATAATTAATGGCCTTTCTTTTTCATTCTTTTCATTGGTAAAACTCAAATCAAATCGCTCTGCTTGAGCAAAATCAACTTGGTTTGTTGCCAACGTAAACTCTCTTCCTATTGCACTATAAATCTGAATATCAATCTTTGGACCATAAAATGCTGCTTCATCCTCTACTTCCACAAAGTTGACACCTAAATTTTGTAAAACCTTCCTCACCATGCCTTCAGTTTTTAACCAAAGTTCCGGCGAATCAATGTATTTCTGTCCCAATTTTGCTGGATCGTGCTTTGAAAAACGCATCACATACTTGTCGATTCCAAAAACACTGAAGTACTTCAAATAAAGATTATTTACTTTTTTGAATTCTTCTTCAAATTGCTCTTCAGTGCAATAAATATGTGCATCGTTCATCTGCAAAGACCTTACGCGCATCAACCCAAATAATTCCCCACTTTGCTCGTAACGATAACAAGTTCCATACTCAGCGTAACGTAATGGCAAATCTCTATAAGATTTTGGAGTTGCAGCAAAAATCTTATGGTGATGCGGACAGTTCATAGCCTTTAGATAATAAGTATCTCCATCCATTTCCATTGGAGGGAACATGCTATCTTTATAATAAGGAAGATGCCCACTTTTGATGTACATACTTTCCTTTGCAATATGTGGGGTTTTCACTCTCACATATCCTGCATCTTCTTCAGTCTTTTTAGCAAAATTTTCTAATTGTTCAATTATGGCAGCACCATTTGGCAACCATAGAGGTAAACCTGGACCTACATCATCATCGAAAGTGAAAATCTCTAAATCTTTACCTAATTTTCTATGGTCGCGTTTTTTAGCTTCCTCCAACATCACCAAATACTCTTCTAAATCGGCCTTCTTTGGGAACGTAATTCCGTAAATCCTTGTGAGCTGCTTATTTTTCTCATCACCTCTCCAATAAGCTCCAGCCACACTCATTAACTTGATTGCTTTAATGAAACCTGTATTAGGAATATGAGGACCACGACACAAATCGGTGAAATTTCCTTGACTGTAAAAAGTGATACTTCCATCCTCCAAATCTTTTAATAAGTCTAATTTGTACTCATCACCTTTTTCAGTGAAATAAGAAATAGCCTCAGATTTAGAAACTTCTTTTCTTTGGTAAACATTGTTTTGTTTAGCCAATTCTACCATTTTGTCTTCAACCTTTTTTAAGTCTTCAACAGAAAATGCCTGACCATTAAAATCAACATCATAATAGTAGCCATTGTCAATAGCGGGACCAATTCCAAATTTAACTCCAGGATACAAAGCTTCCAAAGCTTCAGCCATTAAATGGGCAGAACTATGCCACATCGTCGACTTTCCTTCTTTGTCTGTCCAAGTTAGTAATTGTAGGTTTGAATCGGTTTGAATGGCACGATTGGCGTCCCATACTTCACCATTTACTTTGGCAGCCAGTACATTTCTGGCTAAACCTTCACTAATCGACTTTGCGATTTCCAGTCCGGTAATTCCCCGCTCATACGAACGAACGGACCCATCTGGGAGAGTAATATTTATCATAGTCGCAAAATAAGGCATCCAAGCCAAACAGAAAAAAATATTTAAAAAATATTATCCTTGTAATTATGATAACAACTGCTTCATCTATCGGAAGGCAAAGCTTTTCAGAGAATAAACTATTAAAATTCTATTTGTTCATCTTTTCTGTTTTATGGGCTTACACCTTTGTTTTTACTACCAATACCGCAAATTGGTTTACAGAAAACGCATTAACTGTAGTTTTCTTAGTTGGATTAAGTATCAGTTTTAACAAGTTTAAATTCAGTAACCTTAGTTACACACTTATCTTTATTTATATCTGCCTTCATGTTTACGGCGCCATGTATACCTATGCAGAAAATCCACTTGGTTATTGGCTAAAGGATACCTTGGGACTTGCTAGAAACCATTACGATAGAATTGTTCATTTTAGCTTTGGTTTTTTATTGGCTTACCCAATGAGAGATTATTTTAAAAATTGGTTTGAATGGCCTACTTGGGTTTGCTGGGTATTACCTGCAGAAATTACCATGAGCTTTAGTGGTATGTATGAATTAATTGAATGGTTAGTGGCTGATGTGTTTTTCCCATCAGAAGGTGTGGCTTATTTAGGTTCTCAGGGTGATGTATGGGATGCACAAAAAGATATGGCTCTCGCATTTCTTGGCGCAATTCTTGCAATGATTTTATTTAGTTCAATAAAATCAATTCGTAAAAAACCGATATGAAACAATTTCTCCTTTTAGCAAGCATTAGTATTGTTTGTATTTCTTGTCAAAGCCTACAACCAAAATTTGGGAAAATTTGCATTAAATTAGAAAAGGAAAAACTCAATTATACCATCAATTCTGACTTCCCAGACAGCTTCTTTAGCCAAAGGAGCATCGATTATTTTGATTGGTATTTCCTGCATTATTTCGATCAGCAAATACTTGAAAAAGGATACCAAACCGATTCTAGAGGTTGCGCTGTTTGGTATGAAATTCAATCCCCTGGTTTTGATATATACGGATTGAAAAATAAAACTCTTACTACTCCTCAAAACAAATCTTTCCAATTGAACTATTTATATGCTGATTTTGGAGCAAAATTGACCGCAGATAAAACTTTCTTTTTCCAAGTAAATGATAGTTTACCTGAATCAATCACCTACTTAGATTATAAAAAAGATGAAGTTTTACCTTCGTATTTATGGATCAAAGAAAAGAAGGTAAAACGAAGCGAAAATTATGCTTACCTACCAGAAGGATTTAACGACCATGACCTTCAAAATCTTGCTTTTAGAATGGCTCAAAAAATTGCAGCAAAAACCGACTCAATCATTTCTCAGGAATTAAAAAGCAACCAAAACCTCATTCAAAAAGTTTATTACCCAGGTAATTTGAAAAAGTAAAATTTTGGTTTTAGTAAACAATTTGAGGTCTTTTCTGATTAATTTGGTATAAACATCATTTTATGGCCAGACCTTCCTTATTATTAATTGAAGCATTTAGAAAAACAGCAAAACAATTACTCGATGGAAAACCATATGAGTGGGGACACATGGGAGCATGTAATTGTGGAAATTTAGCTCAAACCTTGCTCAATATGAGTAAGGCCGATATTCATCACCTTGCTTTAACCAGAGTTGGCAATTGGTCGGAGCAACTCAATGATTATTGTCCTAGTTCCGGATTTGAAATGGATAAAATGATTTTTGGTTTACTGGAAAAAGGACTGAGTACCGAAGATTTGCAACAATTAGAATTCCTTTCTAATAAAGAAATTCTTCAAAAAATTGGAGTGACATCTCTTCAAAACAATAAAAGAGAAGATGTAGCGAAGTACTTAATGGCTTGGGCTGAAATTCTGGAAGAAAAAATAATTGAACCGATTGAAATAAAAGAATTACAAAGCGAATCCTTTTTATTTTGCTAAGAGTTTCTTTTATTTGATTGATATGAGAAATCAGGTTTTACTTTTAGGAATTGCCATACTAGGACTGCTATCATCATGCACAAAGGATGAAGTAACTACGCCAGAATATGCTATTAAATATAAGTTGAGTGGTTGGTATTTAAGAGATACAGCCATTAAAACTGATGGATTAAAAGGAATTCATTTTAATGATGGCAATTATTGTTGGAATAGACAAATTGCAGGGAAAGATTCATTTAGATGTGATGGAACGTATATCCAAACCAGTGATTCAACTTTTTTATGGAACGGATCATTTCCTGTAAATTTCAAAGTAACATTGCTTGACGAAGCCAGTAAAACCATTTCATTGCAGGTTGTAACTTCTCCGCCAAGCAGTGCCCTTATTGGAACCTATCGGTAATTAGAACTTTTCAAAACATCTTTCTACCTGAGATTCTTCAAAACTTCCATTTATTTCGTTTTTGAATTTTAAGTTCATGTGACTTAAATCTACCTCATAATCGCTTGACCATTCTTTGAAATTGGCAGCTAATTCTGTGACTGCTTTACCGATAAAATGTAATTCATCATCTGTCATTACAGGATGAATTGATAACCTAATCCAACCTGGTTTTTGAGAATAATCGCCTTGATTTATTAAATTGGTAATTGAATTAGAATATTGTTGATCTACATGCAATAGATAATGTCCATAGGTTCCAGCACAAGAGCAACCTCCCCTTGTTTGAATTCCATATCTGTCATTCAACATTTTTACAGCAAGGTTATAATGCAAACCATCTATATAAAATGAGATAATTCCTAAACGTTTTTTGTGTTGAGAAGCCAGAATGCTTAAGTTAGGAATGGCTTCGAAATACTTCCATAAAATAGCCATCTGCTCCTCCTCCCTTTGATGGATATTTTTTGTCCCCATTTGCTCTTTTAAAATAATGGCCATTGCCGTTCTCATGGTCTGTAAAAAACCAGGAGTTCCGCCATCTTCTCTTGCTTCAATGTCTTCAATGTATTTATGTCCACCCCATGGATTTGTCCATTCTACAGTTCCACCTCCTGGCGTATCAGGAACTTCATTTTTATACAATGCACTATTAAAAATCAAGATACCAGCAGAACCTGGTCCACCTAAAAATTTATGAGGTGAAAAATAAATAGCATCTAAATAAGCTTCTGGTTCTTCAGGATGCATATTGATATCAACATATGGCGCCGAACATGCAAAATCTGCAAAACAGTAACCACCTGCAGCATGAATCAATTTTGCAATTTCATGATAGGGTGTAATAATTCCAGTTACATTCGAACAAGAAGTTATTGCCGCAATTTTCATTTTACGATTTGCATATTGATCAATACTTCTTTTAAAATTCTCAATACTCACCAATCCATTTTCATCTGGCTCAACAATCACAACATCAGCAAGTGTTTCTAACCAAGAAGTCTGATTGGAATGGTGCTCCATATGGGTAATAAAAACAACCGGTCTATCTTCTTCTTTAATTTGAATTTTTTCGCGGTGTGATTCATGAACTTTCAAACCCAAGATTCTTTGAAATTTATTTACCACACCAGTCATGCCAGAATTAGAAGAAATCAAAATATCATTTGGACCCGCATTCACGTGTTTTTTAATAATCTTCTGTGCTTCATGATAAGCATAAGTCATAGTCTTTCCAGAAGTATTGGTATCTGTATGTGTATTGGCAACAAATGGTAAAACTTCATGAATGAAGCGTTCTTCAATGGGCAAATAATTTCTGCCACTCGCAGTCCAATCAGAATAAATCATTTGTTTTAATTCACCATTGGGTGTCTTAATCTTCTGATTGATTCCAATGATATGATTTCGAAATTGGGTAAAGTAGTTATTCATATGGTTTGGTTTGGTATTCAATTCTAGTTGTTTTTACTTAAAAAAAAACAGCGGACCGAATAGTCCGCTGATTTGTTGGAATTTAAAATAGTCCTTTTAACTTTTTCTTGGCTTCTTCCTTTGCCTTATTCTTTAACTTTTCTGATTCAGCTTTGGCCTTTTCTTCTGCTTCTTTCTTGAGTCTTTCTTTTTCAGCTTTGAGTTTAGCTTCAGTCTCATTCTTCAATCTTTCAGCCTCAGCCTTTGCATCATTTAATTTCTTTTCAGCCTCAGCTTTTGCTTTAGCTTCTAATTCTTTTTTCTTGTTCAACAATTCATCTTTTACTTGCGCACCCAAAGAGCTTGCCTGCTGTTTTGCCAACTCACCAATATTGGTACTAATTGTTGGGGCTAAAAATGTTCCTCCAAATTTTACTTGAACAGGCAATTCTTCATTCAATTTTATATTGGTTCCTCCTTGGGCATTCAAACTACTAAGTGCCGCTTCCATAGCAGAGTTTGCTGCGCCTAAATCCTTTCTTGGCACATTGATATTTCCAGTATATTCAATTGTTTGATCAAGTCCGGTGCTACCTTTCATCACCATTTTTTTATTGCCTACTTTTACATCAAAATCTTTTGTATAAACTCTTCCGTCTTTTACTTCATAAATAATTTTGGCACGGTCAAGACTAAATTCTTTGTATTCTGGTTTCTTAAGTAAATCTGCTAACTGTTGTAAACTCTTATTAGAACTTAATTTTGCACTAGGAATACTCAATAATCCATTAGCAGTTACTGCTTGTAAAACTGGCTGCATATGTTGAGTTAATGGAGATGAGAAATGCAAATTCGTACTGAACAATCCTGATATATTCTCTGCAGCTGGTGCCAATTTTTGTACCGTATTAAATGTTTTAAATGCCTTTTGAATATCTAAATCAGCAATACTAAAATCCATTTCAACTGTAGGTTTCTTAGGATTGCTGGTCTCATAATATCCATCCATTTTCATTGTAGAACCCAATGTATTTAAGACAACTTGTTTGAAATTTAATTTTGATTCTGCTACCATTACAGTTCCTTTAAAATTACTGATCTCCATATTGGTATACAGCAATTGTTTGATAGATGAATTCAATGTAAAATCAATATTAGAAGGAATTTCAACTACTGCCATTGCTGAAGTATCTTCTTTAGAGTTGCTTTCAGTGGTGTCTGAACTTAGGAATTGATTCGCATCTAATAATTGACTTTTGAAATTTAATTTTCCTTTTAAAATACCTTTACCCAAATAATAGGCAAAGAAGTTTTGTAGTTCACCATTCATATGGAAATCTGACTTCCCTAAGGTGGCATCAAATGCACTTAGCTTAACGATACTCGGACTAAATTCTAAACCGGCATTACTCATATCAAATGGTGCAGGTAAGTCTTTCGTTTCAACATGCACTGAATTTGCGCGGATACTTCCTCCTGCATAAAATTCATTAAAGGCTTGTTTTTCTATTGCACTTAGTTTTCCTTTTGCCTCCATATCAGCGTCAATGATTCCCGCTAATTTCATCCCTTCAAGTGGTACAATTTTTAATACATTTCCTAAATTCAATCTACCCTTTAAAGCAGCATCCAAATCTGGATCAGAAATTGGTGTTTTAACTACCAAACGTGCATCAAATGGATCTTTCTCAATTTCAATATGCATTTTATTCAATTGAATGAGGGTATGGTCTGGCTCACCATCAGGATTTGAAATCGCTAAATCCATTTGCATATTTTCAACTGGTGCTGGTAATGCTGGATATTTAAACCATCCATCCTGAATCCCAATGTTTAAGCCAAAAGCAGGCATTTGTTTATCATTAAAAATACCTTTAACAAATCCTGATAAACTCAAATTTCCTTTCGATTGTAAGTCGGCAAATGAACCGGAGTAAATTGCTGGCACTAAAGAAAGAAATTGCTTGAGTTCATTTTTCTTCACACCATATTTGATATCCATGATCATGTCGTCTTCCTTCATTTGAAACATTCCATTGAAGCCTATTTCTAATGCATTCAATGTACAAGTATTGTCTTTGAACACAAATGAGAATTCATTCATGTTAGCGTCGATATCCGCATCTGCTGTGGCTTTCACCTTGCTTAAATAAGAAATACCATCCATACCCGCAGTTAATTCTTGAATACTTAATTTATTTTTCAAGACAAATAGTTTTTCAGTAAAATCACCTTCTAACACATAGTCCATTCCACTCAATTCACTAAATATTTTACCATCTTGATCATCATAAATAATATGCGCATTTTTCAATTCCAATTTTTTCAATTTTATATGAAATGCTGTGGCAGAAGTATCTGTTGTTTTCGATGCACTGCTATCAGGCAAACTGATATCCCAATTTGCTTTTCCACCTGGTAATACAATGGCATGAACTCTTGCCTCATCTAAAAATATTTTCCTAACGCCAATAGGTTCCCCTTGAATAATGCTCATCAAATCAAGATTAGCCGTAAACTCCTTTGCCGCAAACA
The DNA here is from genome assembly GCA_049242065.1 of Bacteroidia bacterium. Lineage (GTDB taxonomy): Bacteria > Bacteroidota > Bacteroidia > UKL13-3 > UKL13-3 > CAISCU01. The sequence continues at coordinate 7,231 of JBMLPO010000138.1, read as the reverse complement.
AGGTATCACCCTCAAATTCATTTTTACCTACAACTGAAATGTCTTTCACTCCCAAACTTAAATTAGGAAAGCTACTGATGAGTCCTAAACTGATGTCATCATTAAAAGAAATTGTAGCTTGAACTTGTTTGTTAGCTTGTTCTTTAATTAGGCCAACAATTTTCCCTTTGAATAAAACAGGAATCAATAAAAGGGCCAAAACAAGTAAGACCAAAATAATACCTAATCCTTTAATGATGTTTTTCATACTTTTTATCTAAACTGAAATCAAAACGCAAAATATCTTTTAATAATGCCGCAAAAATAGGATTAATACTCAATTTTCCTGAGTACCAATCCATCAAAAAAGCCTATTTCTATTTAGAAACAAGCTTTTCTTTCTTTTAATGAGCCGAATTAGTTTTTAAAACAGAGAGAGAATACTTACCGATGTGGTAATTCAAACCTTATTTACTTGGGATGCTTACCTCAAACAAAGAACCTTCACCAAAAACAGAATGTAACTTGATGGTTCCATCGAGTTTATCGAGTGCATGTTTTGTATTATAAAGACCAATGCCAGAACCCAAGCCTTGTGAACTAGCTCTAAAGAACATATCAAAAACTTTATCTTGGTATTCAGGTTCAATGCCTATTCCATTGTCTTCAATTTTTATAACTGCAGTATTATTTTTTACTTCAGTATGTATTTTAACGAAACGATCTGTGCCAGCTTCTTTTTGATACTTGATGGCATTAGATAACAGATTTTGTAATACCACCATCACCACCATTGGGTCTGTAATAAACTCGCCGCTCTGATCTACCTTGATATCTAATTTTATTCGTTGGGTTAAGGTATCAGCTACATACATAGAACTCAAATCATCCATTATTTTTTGGAATCGTACCGGCCTCAATGTTAATTCACCTCTCTTAACTCTGTAGTATTCCAACAAATTTTTAATGAACTCATCTAGTTTACCTACATTCTTTTGAACATAATAAATCAAAGTATGGATCTCTTTAAGACTTTGTTCCTTTTCAATTAATTGAGCAATGGCGAGAATGCCCATCAATGGCGACCTCAAATCATGTGATACTGAATAAACAAATCTATCCAAATCTTTGTATGCAGAAATTAACTCTTGGTGTTTTTCTGCAAGAATATTACTCGTTAAATAGAACTTATATGCCTCCTCAATTGCAGTTTTAATATCCGCCTCTTGCCAAGGTTTTTTAATATATCTAAAGATATGACCTTTATTCACAGCATCAATCAAAGATTCAATATCAGTATAGGCAGTTAACAGCATTCTAACTGGGTTTGGATATTTGATTCTGATTTTCTCAAACATCTCCACACCTGTCATAAATGGCATCCTAAAATCAGAAAGAATTACTTGAAACTCTTCCTCATCTAAAATCTTAAAGGCTTCTTCTGGTGAATTTGCCAATTTGATATTGAAGTCGAAACGAAAGGAGGCTTTAAATGCCAAGAGATTATTCTCCTCATCGTCTACATATAGAACTTTAATTTTTTCAACTTTCATCTTCTTAATCTTTTTGGTTTACCGGTAGACTGATTTCAAATAAAGCACCTTCATTTAATTTTGAACTAACACTCAACTTACCCCCATGTTTGGAAACTGTCTGATAAGCTATTGACAATCCCAAGCCGGTTCCTTCACCAACAGGTTTTGTAGTAAAAAACGGATCAAACAATTTGCTTTGTATCTCTTCTGGAATACCTATACCATTGTCTCCAAAATAAATAAAAATTTCTTCACCTACCTCTTTTGTTCGGATTGTAATTTTTCCACCCTGCTCTGTGCCAAATTTAGATTTAATGGCATAAATCGAATTAGAAAGGAAGTTCAGAAATACCTGATTGAGTTTTCCTGGATAACAATCAATAATTCTTTCGGTAGCATAATCCTTTTCAATCTCAATTTTATTCAATTGATTATTCAAGATGATTAAGGTTGATTCTATCCCTTCAACAATATCTGCTTTCTTAATGGAGTCTTCATCTGTTCTTGAAAAGATTTTTAGTCCCTTTACAATTTCAGCTGTTCTATTAGCACCATCATCTATTCCTTTTAATAAATGCTGGATTTCAACGAGAAGATAATCAAAATCCAAATCTTCTTTTAAATCATTTATCTTTTGTTGATTTGTTTTTGGATCTGAGCTTTGTTTAGCTAATTGTTCCACTTCATGGTATAAATCAAGTAACATTTTCACATCTCTTCTAAGTGGATTGATATTAGATGTAACAAAATTGATTGGATTGTTTATTTCATGAGCGATACCCGCAGTAAGTTGTCCTAATGATGCCATTTTCTCTTGGTCTACCAACTGACTTTGTGTATCTTTTAATTCTTTTAAAGTTAGATTCAACTGATGGTTACTTTCGGTTAATTCATGGGTTCTCTCTTTCACCTTTCCTTCGAGAATAATGTTTTGTTCTCTTATGATTCTTTGGTTTTCTAATGCAGCTTGGTAGGCTTCTTCTTCTTTTTCTCTTTTCTGCTTTTGTAGTGTATTGATCCTATCTGCAAGGGCAAATGAAAGAAGAATAATTTCAGATGCCGCACCAGCTGGCATACCAAAACTTGTAAAGACATTAAAAGGTAGAACGTTTAAATTTCTTAAAACAAACGACAAGATGCCCAGTATAAACAAGGTCCATGCAATCATAAAAAAACCAGCAGATCTTTGTCCTTTTCTATAAATAACAACCGTAGTATAGTAAACGAAAATCCCACCAAAGGCTCCCATCACATCCATCAAAACAGAACTAACATGATACATGCCCGAGATGCGCGTAAGAGCTGCTGCAATGTATCCGCCTAATACGCCTAAAATGACTTTATCCTGCCATGGCGCATACAAGCTTGTTTGCATAAAATTTCTAAGGAACAAAACAGCAAAGACCCCTGATAATGCAGGAAAAAAGACGATGGTGTATTTATAAATGTCTCCCGAATTTTCAAAGAAAAACTGATGGGTATGCCCACTTAATGTGATTTGTGAAATCCCAATAAAGAAAATATAAACTACATAGTATAAATAACTTGTTTCCTTGGTAGAAAAATAAATAAACAGGTTATAAAACAACATCACCAAAACAATGCCTACAAAAATTCCATAGATCATATCTCTATAGTTGGAATAAGACCTAACAGCTTCAACCCTATCTAACTGAATCGGTAAAATCATTTGTTCTGAGCTTCTGATTCGCAACACAAATCTATTCGAATGATTACTTGCTAGATGAAATGGCAATACAATCATTACAGAAGGAAATACTCTTTCGCTAAAGGCTTGATTGAGGAAACAATTCTTCTGAATGAGATTGCTATCCTGATCATAATAAAACAAACTAATTGAGTCCAATAAAGGATGGTCAATTCTGATACATAAATTGGAATCAGCATTTAAATTCGTCAAATCAAACCAAGTCCAAATGATTTCATCTGTATGGTCTAAATTTAGTTTAGCTTGTTCAGATTGAATAGAATCGGCATGTAAAAAGAAATCTTGAACGCGATAAGAGCCTTGCGCATCTCGAGCTATCTTAAGGTCTTCAATGATTAGTTTTTTTTCGCCCTTAAAATCAAGATTTACTTGCTGTCCGTAAATTGGAGCAGCAAACAACAACAACAATATGAGTATACAATTACGCAACTACTGGTAAATTTAATTCATAGCAAAATTCCATTTCTCCTTTCGGACCATGTTCTATGGAAACGCCCGACAAGTTATTTCTAATTTTTTGAATCTCCACTTTTTCATTTGGATGAGCAAATGGCAATTCCTGTAAATCTTTAATGATCAAACCCGTAGCGGTAAGATCTTCTTTTGGGTAATAAAAGGTTCCATTATTACCAAGTTCGGTTGTTATTTCGAATCCAACTTTTAAACAATTTCTTAATGTGGCGGGCGAACAAAGTGCCATCAAATATTGGATGTTTAATTGTGATGTAATTGCAACTCCAATTCTCCCCATATAAATACTACCAATGCCATAACCTGCAACTTCTCTTGAATTCCATAATCCACAAAACTCAGCTACATTCAATTCTCCTAATGCTTCTACATAAGCATAAATTCTATTATCCAAAACCGCAATAGCATCTTCTAATGGCATAGGCAATTTACTGCTGTGTAACTGAATTCTTGCCCCTCCAAAAACTCTGTCTCTCGATTCATCTTCTACAATAATTACATAGGTATTGGGATCGCCCATCCAATTGGTTGCTCCTGATGTAACTTTGGTAACGCCATACGACTCAAGAACCTTCCTATGCCCATCGATATAACGAAGGCAAGAGTTTTCATCATCTGTAACTTTAAAGGCTCTTATGTGAATCATAATTATTTGATTTCAATAAATATCTCTTCCAGTTTTTTTCTGTAAGAATTAATGATTGGTTTTTCTGCGTCTGTAAACCTAAACAGAAAGAAAGGTACTTTATATTCCAATTCAGGAAGTATTCTTTGAAATTGAGTTCTCATTTTAACAAATTGTGCAAAGTCATCTTTATCTAATCCATCCCCTCCCATATACTTTAAATTCAAAAACAAATACTGCACAATAGGATGCATTCCTATTCCATTTTTATTGGCTTCAATCCAAAAATGTTCCATGGCCATTCCCGCTTTTACATAGAGGCTTTCATCAAATCTATCTAAACACAAAACACCAATACCTGCCGAATTTTTCACTTGGTCAATGGTCAAACTTTTGATAGCACTTCCTCCTCCAATGCTTTTGATCATTTTCATGACCCTAAAGTCTTTTGCCACTTTTAGGCCTGTTCTTTGTGCTGTTGTTAAATTCAACAACCTTAAATCTATACCCGTTCCTGTTGATTCAGCTTCCTCTGCTGTCCATCTAATTTCTTTTTGCAATACATCAGCATGGCCTCTTTCGTTGGTAATTACCATCATCTCTGCTTCTGCTAAAACAGGGCCCAAATCATGCAGCACTTGAGGACTATCATAATAATGAAAACTAAGTCCATGATATTCTCCTATTACCTGTTTCAAATTCGCAATGGTTTCTGCTGATACAGATTTTGCATGACTCAATCCACGGTTGGTATATCGATTTAGTATATCAGTGAATGAATAAGGAATAGACTTGAGGTTATTGAATTGACTAAAAGAAATCAATGCTATTAAACAAGGAAACTGTGTTTCATTTTTCCATTCAATATGTATATCAAGTTGTAAATTCAAGGCTGCTATTTCTAAATTTTTTATTGCAGCTCCTATCGCCATTTTGGCTCCTAAATCATGATAATCCAAATAAGAGAAAGAAGCTGGAGCATCATGAAAAACTAAAATATAACCATTTTTATAAGCGAATTTCCAAGGCTGGGTATTGCCTCCACTTGGAGCAAATTGCGCAGCCTTGATCAAGATTTCTTTTTCTGCGTCGGTTAAGAGATAAGATGATTGTTGATGATGTACAATTAAATTACATGCCTTCACCAACCAATCTTCATTGATTTGTTCAGGAGACTCTAATGTTTCTTCTTCAATCAACTCTGGTTGGATAGCATGACCAATGATATCATCTAAATCCACATAAAACCTGCCTGATACTTGGTGTTGATTTAAGAGCAATTTACGAGAAGCTTCAGCAGCAATGCCACCTCCCTTTACCACATCAGACGCCAATTGTGGCCAGCTATTAATCGATTTTTGCACTTCAATTAAACTGGCTTTCATCCTTGGTGAAATGGTTTCAATACCTACCATTGGCAAGAGGTATTGAATCTTATCTTCCTGACTTAAGCCTTTTAATTTTTCGGGATTTAAATCCCCAACCAACCCATGTAACAAAGCTCTTTGAGGCTCCAAATCAAATCGCTCTATATCCAACATACCTCTATCACTTGTTTCCATAATCACAGGAATTTTCAATGAGCGAGCTACATAGCGTGCGAGAATTTTGATATCAAGTCCATCACATTCTTCTATCAATAAATCAAGCTGCCCACCCTTATTGAAAAAAGACTGAATATTGTTTTCATTCAAACCTTCTTCATAAATAGTAACCTTTAAATAAGGATCAATTTCAGCAATTTCTCTTGCACACAATACGGCTTTATTGATGCCTATCTGATGAACACCACTTCTTAATCGATTGATATTACTTAAATCTAATTTATCAAAATCAGCTAAACGCAATTCGCCACAAGCCCTTTCCATGGCAATTGTTAAAGCAACCGATTGCCCAACAGAGAGTCCGATGATACCAATTCTCTTTTGCGCAAGCAATGCCCTTTCTTCTGGTGTAATCTTATATTGATTTCGATTGGTGCGTACTTCTATAAATTCCTTTTCAGGTAAAACATGAACCAAATTTCCATTCCATGGATAATAAACCCAAACACCAAATTCGTCTTCTGTTTGGCCGGAAAGTAATTCCATTTTTAGTTCATAAACCTCTTTGGGAGTTAATAAGCGATTTGGATTTTTACATTTGATATACTCCTGAATTTGCGACTCAATTGTATTAAACTCTCTGAATATTTGAGAAGCATTTCTCAATTTTTTAAGTTGAGCCTTGTCGCTTACTTTTGAAAGTTGAAATATTTCAGGCTTGAACAAATCCTCCACTTTACTTCTATTTAAATCATATATACGCAATTTATATAAATATTTTTACATTTTGTATAAACTTTTAATTGGAGTCCTTAACTTGCAAATGAACCAATTTTACTAAGTAGCTATATGTCAGACAAGAAAATACACGTTTTGTTTGTTGATGATGAAGAAAACAATTTATTTTCATTTAAAGCGGTTTTTCGTTTAAAGTATAAAGTTTATACAGCAATCAGTGCAGATGATGCACTTAAGATACTAGATGAAAATCCTGATATTCAAATAGTGATTACCGACCAAAGAATGCCCGAAATTACAGGGGTAGAGTTTTTGCAAATTTTGGTAGAGAAGCATCCAAATCCTATTCGAATTATGCTTACTGGTTATGCAAATCTGGGAGACACAATTGATGCTGTAAATAAAGGTAAAATATTCCACTATTTAAATAAACCTTGGAAAGAAGAAGAGTTAGAGTCTACAATTAACAGAGCTTATGAGAAATATATTTCTGAGGTTGAAACAAAAATAAGAGCAGAAAGAACAGAGCAGGCAGAAAGGTCTGCAGACCAAATGGAATTCTTACTTCGCCAAAAATTACTCTCTTAATTCCTGATAAATACTTCTGTTG
>JBMLPO010000137.1:0-5011 GCA_049242065.1 Bacteroidia bacterium | reverse complement strand
CATATGAACCTTCCCATTTTTCTCCAGTAACTTTTTGTATTACTTGACCAGTATTAGCATTACCAGTCATTAATGAATCTATGGTAATTTCAGCAGCTTTGATATTGTAAGTATTTAAATCTAAAATTTCAACGCCATTTTCCCAATCAACACTCGCTTTAATCATGTTTACTTGTGATTGACCCGTTTTTGATGTAGCAGGTGCAGAACCTCTAAATTGACGAATTACACCAGTAACACGTACTTTTGTTCCAGGTCTTAAATTCTCGTAGAATTTGGTTTCATTAAGCAATTGAGCTAATGTTCTACCAGTACCAGCTGGATCACACATAATTTCTACTCCACCCCAAGGCCTAGCAATTGTGTCTGCAGATAAAACAGCTGCTTTTCTGCTAGTTGACAAACCATATTTTCTTGGGTCGAATAATACATAACCATCAAATCTTACTGTATCTCTATAAAGCGTATCAGTAAAACTTGGATTCACATAATCTGATGAATCATTTGGAGGTGTTGCACCAAGTTTTGCGCTATTCACAAACTGAACCGTTGAAATAGGCACTACAGGATAAGGATTTTGAGCAGATGCTAACAATGAAATGTAGCAAAATGCAATTAAAAGTAATAATCTTTTCATAATTGGGTTTTTAACCTTTGCAGCAAATTTAAGCCTAAACTAGGCTTTTTCCAAGTTATGAAAACCTCAATTTTGAAGGAAATAAACCACTTGATATCAACAATTCATAAAAAAAAATAGAATTTTTAATCCTATTTGATCAATGCAAAATTACCCGATTGAATTTCTCCTGTTTTTAAATCTTTTACAGTAAATAGATATACTCCAGTAGACAATTGAGTTTTACTTTCATTTAGAATATCCCAAGCATGCTCTCCTCCACTCATGATTGTTTTTGAGGTGTCACTATAATTATCAAACCATCTGATATCATCTCCTTTGTAAGTATCAGCGTGGTGTTTGATATTGGCAATTACATCTCCACTTGATGCATAAACCACAATTTCAGCATCCTTAGGCAAATTATAAAAGATGATTTTTCTTAATCTTGAATTATCACCGTCCCAAGCAGCCTTGGTATTATATGGATTAGGATATACTCCCACTTTTCTTGCATTGGCATTGAATTCGTTAGCCTTGGTACCAGCAAATGCTCTTATTTCATTTTCAGAAAAAGACGATTCGAGTGGATCCACACCTAAATCTTTATCGCCTTTATCAAATGCTGTTACTAATATCAAATACTGCCAACCATTACTGATATTATCAAAAGTATATTTATAACGGTAAGTAGTTGTGTCTCCTTCAAACTTTACAGGTTTATCTAATAAGATTGGCGAAAATCCATTGTTAAATCCAACAGAATTACCTGCACTATCCCATTGAGCAATTAAATTCGCTTCACTTAATAAATCTGTACCCAAATCATCTCCAGGATTGGTTCTGTAAATTTTATATCCTTCAAAATCCTGCTTTCTGGTTATCGGGTCTATTGAGGTTTCAGCTCGGTTATCCCAATAAACTTCTATGGTATTTTCACCAGTTATTACTTTAGTATTGGGGCTTAATGGTGGCTCAGGCAGTACATATCTATCTAAAACTCCATTCTGATTTAAATCCAATTCTGGTCTGTAAACTCCTTTTTCATCTTGATCCTCTCCAACATAAGTAGAGCGAGTTCTTTTCAGATGTTCTATCAATTCTTTTTCACTCTCCTCGGTAGATATAATACTGGAACTAGATGTAGGAAGAAACGAATATGGAGGCAATTGTTTAGCACAAACAAAAGCAACGGTAAAATTAAACTTTTCACCAGGATTTACATTTACAAGTGGACCCGCAGATAACAATTGTAGCCAGTTCGCAGGCGGGCCAACAATGGGTCCAATGCCAGAATACAAATCATTTGAATCTATTCCTGTTGTTAATTTCTGGTATCTTTCCTGGTCGCTTGCAGGTGTATTCCAAGGTGCCAAAACTGAATTAAAATTCCAGAAATTAAAATTAACTTCTGGAGATGGAAATCCTCTTGATAAGAAAGTATCAGGCTTTGAAGGATTAAAAAACATTCCTCTCCAGTCCATTCCTAAAAACTGTAATGCACCATAAGATTTAGTGAAATCAATATCATCACCAAAACTTTGGTAAGCATAAATGCTATGGTAATCTTTATTGATACCGTTTCTTCCTTTATTAAAAAATGCGGTACCAGCATCTCTTGTAACATTCACATTTCTAACCACCAAATCACTAAATAAACCTAAATATACCGAATCCCATCTTTGGTCTGACTTATTTGTAATCTCATAATTTGCAATTACAAAATAATCTGCAAATGAATAATTCCATGTATAGGTTTCAAGTTTACAAACTGCCTTTAATGGATTTGCATGACCAGATATGGGAAAGGATGTTCCAGGAATTACAACAAAACTATCTGTCAGATTCATCACAAAATCTTGATGAGAAACCGCCGATGCAGAGTAATTTGAACTTGAAGGTAACTTAGATTTTTCAGTGATTGTTGATAAAGGCGAGAATTCAAATCCACTACCACCAGGAGAATAACCGGATGAGGCATCAACAGAACTGGTACTTACTCTTACTTGACCATCTACATAAGCTCCAATCCAAATTCCAGCTTCAAATAAATGTTCTACTCCACTTCCTTTAGGGTAACACAAAGAAGAGGGACCTTGCGTGTTAGATCGAACATCGGGTTTACCAAAAGTTCCAAAATTATTTACACTAAGAGCTACCCTCCCTGTGCTGGTGGTCTTTCGCTGAGATGGAACCTGTGCAAAAGAAGTAGCAACAAATATAAAACTAACTAAAACTGAAATTAAACGCATACAGCAAATGTATAATAAAGATACTATTTTAATAGATTGATAAAATTAGTTAATTGTTATGTCTAATTAAACTCAATTCAAATTAAGAGCGAAACAAAGTAAATACTGTAATTTCAGGCAGTATGCCAACTCTTCCTGGGTATCCTATAAAACCAAAACCTCTGTTTACATAAATCATCTGTTGATCTACTTTATACAAATCTGCCCAATGAGGATACATATATTGTGATGGACTCCACTTGATATTTCCAAACTCTACGCCAAATTGAAAACCGTGTGTATGTCCTGAAAAGGTAATATCAATATCTTGGTGTTGTTTTTTAACAATTTTATCAAAATGAGAAGGATCATGCGAGAGCAGCAATTTAACAGGTGTTTCTGGCATTCCTTTCTTTGCTAAATCTAAATCACCTAATTTCTGAAATCTTCCCCTATCACCCCAATTCTCCACACCAATAATTCCAATTCTTTTGTTTTCCTTTTCTAATAAAACATGTTCGTTTCGTAATAAATTCCATCCCATGTTTTGATGCGCCTCCACTAAATCATCAAAGTTCTTTTTTTTATGTTCTGGACTTTTCCAATTATTCACATAGTCGCCATAATCATGGTTTCCTAAAGTTGAAAAGACACCCATTGGCGATTTGATTTCGGAAAACATTTCCATGTAATCCACCAATTCCTCTGTCCTATTATTTACAATATCACCAGTAAAAAATGTGACATGGGCCTTTTGCTCTTTGATTAATTGAATGCCTCTATATACTGCATCCTTATCTGTAAAACTACCCGAATGTATATCAGAAATCTGAAGAATTTTTAAACCATCAAAAGCTTCTGGTAAGTTGGGAAGAACCAAATCGAGTCTTCTCACTTGGTAATTATATGCCCCGCTATAAATTCCGCGAGTTAAAAACACCAATGGAGCTACTCCAGCAATTAAACCTGCTTTTGCTAAAAATTCAGATCTTTTAATTTTTTGATCACTTGGTAGTATTGCTTCCTCCAATTCTTCTTCTCTTTCTTCTTCAATATCTTGAGCAATTAGTTTTTTATTTCCCCTTGAAAATAAACGAACAGTTCTATGATAAAGCCAAATGAAAAACCTCTTGATATCATCTATTATCAAAAATAAAAAACTAATTAGCTTAGAACCATAAATAACCATCAATGCTCCTTGAAAATAAGTTCTTCCAATGCGCATCATAGCGAAAGTGTCATTGAACATGACCAAACAAATGATGATAAAAGAAACAATAGGAATTGACCAAAAAATTCCAGCAATCACTAGTTTAAATACCCTACCTTTTTTGGCAATAATCGTCTTAACTGCCTGCCAAACATAGGTATCAACTATGATGGCTAATAATAAGAAATAGAAAATAACTTTAAACTTATAAATAAGCATATTTAGTATCCTCTTTTGATGATACCAAAACCCACACGAGCACCAGTGTATTGATCAATAGGAGCATTCTTTAAAACTCCTTCAATTTGTTCCATAGTAGATTCAGATAATTCAGTATTGATGGCTTTAACATTATCTACAACTTGGCCTACTCTTGATGCACCTGTAATACAAGATGTAATAGGCTTTCTATTTAAAATCCAAGCCAAAGCCAATTCAGAAAGTGTACACTGATTTGATTCTGCTATCTTTAATAAAGCCTCCTGAATTTCAAAATACTCATCATTCATTCTTTTAACTGGAAACCAATTATTCATTACTTCACTGGCTAAACGACTATCAGCAGGCGTGGTATTTTTCTTGTATTTCCCTGTAAGAAGTCCTTGCGCCAAAGGCGAGTACACAACCAAACCTAAGCCTTCTGCAGCACAAACATCCATCACATCAGTTTCTAAACTTCTGTTGAGCATATTATAAACTGGTTGATTTGAGATTGGCTTCCTCCAACCATTGATTTCACAAATTCTAACTGCATTTGTAATTTGAACTGCTGACCATTGACTAACCCCCCAATGCAAAATATGACCTCTTTCAATTAGATTGTTCATTGCAAAACAAACTTCTTCTAAAGGCGTGTCAATATCATATCTATGACATTGGTACAAATCAATATAATCAGTTTGTAACCTTTTAAGAGAACCTTCACAGGCATTTCTAATATGTCTTAAACTCAAT
>JBMLPO010000136.1:0-3523 GCA_049242065.1 Bacteroidia bacterium | reverse complement strand
TGAAGCAATTCAAAATTATCAATAGCGAATATTATGTGAATGATTTAATTAAAAGCGGGAAAAAAATTCTGGCTGAAGGAGCACAAGGAACTTTATTAGATATAGATTTTGGTTCCTATCCTTTTGTTACTTCATCTAACACAATTACTGGTGGTGCCTGCAGTGGTTTAGGTATTTCTCCTCAACATATCCAAAAGGTTTATGGCATTTTTAAAGCATACTGTACAAGAGTAGGAAATGGTCCTTTTCCTACTGAACAGGAAAATGAAACTGGTGAGATGCTACGTAAGTTAGGCCATGAATTTGGCGCAACAACTGGGCGTCCAAGAAGAACAGGGTGGTTAGATTTGCCTACTCTAAAATATGCCATCATGTTAAATGGTGTTACCGATTTAATCTGTACAAAAAGTGATGTTCTAAGTGGCTTTGAAGAGGTATTGGTTTGTGATAGATACAAAATTGGTGGAGTAGAAACTTCGGAATTACCTTATAGTATGCAAGACGTTCAATTGGAGCCTTTATACAGAAGTTTCCCAGGTTGGACTGGCGATCTGAGCAAAATTAGAACCTATCAAGATTTGCCAGAGACTTTCAAAAATTATATGGACTATGTTCAGTCTCAAATTGAAGTCCCAGTGAATGTTATCTCAGTGGGTCCAGATAGAGAAGAAACAATCATCAAATAAAATGCTTTTACAATAAAAAAGTCCGATGAATTCAATTCATCGGATTTTTTTTGCTTATTTATGTTACTTATTAATAAGAAATGAGATTTCAATTTCTTCGAAAAATTCAATTTCATTAATTGAAAAGTTTTCAGCACTTGCTTCGCTTGAATTGTTATCTCCCATTGCAGCAAAAGCTACTTTTCTTTCCATTGCCATTGGGAATGAATTTTGAGATATTATTCCATATCTCACCACTTCAATATTACCTAATTTATTTCCTGTTGTTTCTGCTATCAATTGCGCTTTCTGACTGGCATCTTTAATGGCCAAAACAATCAGTTCATTTTTAGTTTTCTTTTTTAATTCTTCAGAGCAGTCTGTTCCAAAATTAATGCTGATATTTTCACTTTTTGTATCACTTAATTTATTGTAAACATTTAGAATTTTCTTTTTATCTAGTTTAAATTCTATTCTGAAATCTTGAAAAGATTTGTATCCAATTTTCTTTCCATTTCCATTGCTGTAATCGTATTCTGCTTGAATTGAATAATTACTCAATTTGATTTGATCAGGCGTAAATCCTAATTGTTTCAGACTTTTCATGAGTTCATCATTTACTTTATTTAGTCTTTCGCTACACTCAGATTCACTTTTTGCAGTTGCGCTTATTTGAATGTAAAATATCCCTAAATCTGGAAGGATTTTAAGATTTGCCTGGCCTTTAATTTGTATTTGTGGGCTTGGCTGTGTTTGCGACCAAACTGCAAATGGCAATTGGATACTTAATAAGAATAGGAGGATGATTTTTTTCATTTTATTAGGGCTCTTTTATACATTGAAACAGTATTTTCTAAACCAAGATACAAGGCATCACAAACCAATGCATGACCAATTGAAACTTCATCCAAAAAAGGAATTTGTTGGTTGAAGTATGCAAGGTTATCTAGATTCAAATCATGCCCTGCATTGATACCTAAACCCAATTCATATGCTTTTTGTGCGGCAAGTACATAATCTTTGATTGCTTCTTCTTTGTTCTTATGATAATGATGGGCATATGACTCCGTATACAACTCAATTCTTTCTGCCCCACATTCATGTGCTCCTTCAATCATTTTTATATCGGGATCTACAAAAATTGAACAACGAATGCCATGTTTTTTAAATAAATCTGACATCTCTATCAAGAATTTTTGATTTTTTATGGTGTCCCATCCATGGTCACTTGTCAATTGATCATTGCTATCAGGAACCAAGGTTACTTGTGCAGGTTGGTGGTCTAATACCAATTGGATGAACTTACTTTCTCTTGGGTTTCCTTCTATATTTAGCTCATTTTTAGTCACTTCCTTTAATAATGGAATATCACTATAACGAATATGTCTTTCATCGGGACGAGGATGAACTGTAATTCCATCTGCCCCAAATTGTTGGATGAATACTGCTGCTCGAATAATATCAGGATTATTTCCTCCTCTGGAGTTTCTGATAAGTGCAATTTTGTTTATGTTTACGCTTAAATTCGCCATCTGGTAAAAGTGAATAAATTAATAGATTATACAAAAGTATCCTTTGCAAAGCAATTCTTTTTGATTTGTATACTTTGTTGCATATTAATTCATCCATATAAATTATTCGCAAATGAGATGAATATTGATTCTCTTGAATCGGTGTTTAAGAACTCGAAAACTTTAAGGGAAAGTTTAGAAGCGAAGGTCCTTGTTTCTTGGACTAAAGCAGCCAAAGGTCTTCCTAATGCAAAAGATTATGCCTTAGAGACCTATGAATTAATGCTTCAACATAACAAAGAAGATTTGATAGCAAGAGCTAAATTGGCTTATGTGTTTACAGTTTTTGAAACTCAAGATTATCACCTTACCATTAAGGATCTTGAAGAAATTATACCAGTTCTAGTAAAATATGATAGAGAGCAGGAAGCTGCTAGGGCATTTAATTTATTGGGAATTTCTCAAGAACGACTTGGAAAATTCTATGAAGCAGTTAAAAGTTATTTTAGTTCACTTTTTATATTTGATAAACTGAATGATTCTGATGGTATAGCCGATTGTTACAACAATATTGGACTCATTTATAAGGAGCAAAAACAATTCATTCTTGCTGAATTGTATTTACAAAAATCGCTTAATTTAGCCTCTAAGAAATCGCCGGAAAATGAGGCTGTTGTTAACGCATGGAACAATTTAGCGATACTTTACCAAGAGTCTGGAAAACCCTATAAGGCATTATCATATTTTGTCAAAGTTTATGAGTATGATAAAAAATCTAATGCAATAGAAAACCTAGGTTTATCGTACAACAATCTTGGAGTAATCTATATTTCTCTAAAAGACTTCGATAAGTCTTTATTTTATTTAAGAAAAGCAGCAGAGATCAAAGTTCGAAGTGAAAATTTAGATGATTTGGCAAATACCTATAACAATATGGGTAACGCATTTCAAAGCGCTAATCAATTAGATTCGGCTGAAATTTATTTTAAAAAGGCGGAGTTACTATGCATAAAAGGTAATTACTTATCTTATTTACTAGAATCATATAGAGGTCTTGCAGATGTTTACAAGGCTAATCAGAACTATAAAGCGGCATTACAATATGAAATTTTAAATAACGCAATCAAAGACACTCTTTATAGATTGAATGGTAATAATGGTCTTAATCAGTTAAAAGATGATTATATCTTGTTAAAAAGAGAAAAAGATGAGTCAGAACTTTTGATTCAACAAGAACGTCTTAAATCCAAAAGAATGATTTTATGGTTGGTTATTGCAATAATCAGTCTAATTGTAATCATTATGTGGTTTTACGTGGTAAAGGTTAAGAGAAAGAACACGGAACTC
>JBMLPO010000135.1:0-3147 GCA_049242065.1 Bacteroidia bacterium | reverse complement strand
GAAGAATCAAATGAAAACACTTTACGACCGGGTATCAATGAAAAGCAGTAAGCTCGTAACTAATGCTTACAGCACTTCATTTTCAATGGGCATTAAGTTTTTGGCACCAAGATTCCATAATCCAATCTATGCCATATACGGATTTGTGCGCCTTGCCGATGAAATTGTTGACAGTTTTCACGATTTTAATAAAGCCAAATTACTCAAGGAATTCAAGAGAGATACCTATCAAGCAATTGAAGAAGGAATCAGCATGAATCCAATCCTACAATCATTTCAAGAAGTAACAAGGAAATACGGCATAGAACATTACCTAATTGAAACATTTCTGAAAAGCATGGAGATGGACTTACACAAATCTGAGTATGATCAATCAGGATATGAAACTTATATTCTTGGTTCAGCTGAGGTGGTAGGTTTGATGTGCCTAAGAGTCTTTACAGAAGGTGATACAAAAAGGTATGAAGAATTAAAACCCTTTGCCATGAAATTGGGTTCAGCTTTCCAAAAAATTAATTTCTTAAGAGATTTACACGCTGATAAAGAAGGCTTGGGAAGGATGTACTTTCCTCAATTAAAAAACAGGCATTTTACAGAAGACGTTAAAAAAGAAATTGAGGAAGATATTGCAGCTGATTTTGAATTGGGATATCAAGGCATTAAAATGCTTCCAAAAGATGCTAGATTTGGGGTTTATGTAGCCTATATCTATTATTCTAAATTATTGAATAAAATAACTCAATTGCCTGCAGAAAGTATCATGGAAGAACGTGTTCGTATTTCAGATCAACATAAATACGCATTGTTTTTTGGTTCATTCTTAAGGCATAGTTTTAACATGCTATAAAATGCCATTGTTGATTTTGATTTTCAGTTTGTTGTTAGCGCCTGGAAAAAGTTTAAGTGATATTCGTTCGATGTACCATGCATCGATTTATTCCGCTGAACAATCAAAAGAAATAGTGAGTTACTTTGATAAGCAACCCGCAAACACGCCAATTGAAATGGCCTACGAGGGAGCAAGCAGAATGGTAAGAGCAAAATACTTGTTCTTCCCAACCGATAAATTATCAAGCTTTCAAAAAGGAAAAAACCTTGTAGAAGAGGCCGTAAAAAGAGAATCTTCATCTGTTGAGATTCGCTATTTAAGGTATAGTTTACAACTTGAAAGCCCAGGATTTTTAGGATACAGACAAAACCTTACTGAGGATAGGAAGTTTCTGGTTGAGCAATATCCTCATATCAAGGACAGCGAATTAAAATTACGTTTAAAAGACTTTTTAATCAAAGAAGCAAAGCTTAGTATTGAAGAGCAAAAAATTATAAGATAAATGTTGGAAGAAGTTATTCTAGTTGACGAAAACGACAATGAAATAGGATTGATGGAAAAAATGGAGGCACATGAAAAAGCCTTATTACATCGTGCCTTTTCTGTTTTCGTTTTTAATAAAAAGGGAGAATTACTTCTTCAACAAAGAGCACTTCATAAATACCATTCAGGAGGCCTATGGACCAATACCTGTTGCTCTCATCCGCGCAAAGGAGAAGAAGTTATTAACTCAGCACACAGAAGATTGATGGAAGAAATGGGGTTTGATTGTGAATTGGAATTGAAACACAAATTCATCTATAAAGCACCCTTCACCAACGGACTCACCGAACACGAACTTGATTATATATTCACAGGTGAATTTGAAAATGTACCGCATCCAAATCCAGATGAAGTTGCTTCATACAGGTGGATAGAATTGGAACAATTACAGAAAGAAATTGAGTTACATCCTGAAAATTTTACTGTCTGGTTTAGAATCATTTTAGACCAATATCTTCATACACTAGCTTAATCGTTCTGCTTAGCTATCAATTCTCCTCATCTTTGTAAAGCATGGCGGTCCATTATTTATTAAATAAAATTGCTGGTGGAGAAAGTGAGATTCTTGACTTCAAGAAAACCATTTCTTCAGCCTCCAAAATTGCCAAAACCATTTGCGCATTTGCTAATCACAAAGGAGGAACCTTATTGGTTGGAGTGAATGATAACAAAACAATTTCAGGAGTAAAAAGCGAAGACGAAAGGTACATGTTAGACCTAGCTGCTCAGTTCTATGTTAAACCCGCCATTGAACTCAAAATGGTAGAATGGGAGATGGGTAATAAAGTCGTAATTGAAGCCATTATTCCAGAAGGACTAGACAAACCCTATTATTCAAAAGATGAAGATGGAAAATGGTGGGCTCATATCAGAGTCAAAGATCAATCACTATTAGCAAGCAAAATTGTACTTGATGTATTAAAAAGAAATAGTGGAAAACAGCAAAACATCATCAATTATACCCGACACGAAGAAGGTTTACTTAAGTTTCTTCAGAAAAATGAAAAAGCCAGCCTAAAGGAATTATGCCAAGCTTTAAATATCTCTAGATGGAGGTGTCAGAAAATATTGGTTACCCTAGTAAGTGCAGGGATTGTAAGAAACCATACCACAGAAAAAACGGAATTTTTCACATTGAGTTAATCAAAACCCTTTATTTGGCAGGAAATTTGAATTAAGTCAGAATAAAGATTTTAAGTCTTAATTTGCAAACCAAAGAAACATTATGAGAAACATTTTTTTTGCACTGGTACTGGTTTTCATGGGCATTCAGGTGAATTCACAACAGCCTAATCCGCAGAATATTGAAATTGCAAAACGCTTTGTTTACTTTTTAGACAATGGTTTTGAAAAAATTGATTTATTAAAAGTTCCTTCTGTTAAGCGCTCATTTTTCAGCATTGGAAAGCCGCAATTGATTATTGCAGATAAAAATGATCGTTCGAAAAAAAACCTAGTGAACTCTTATACTATTTTGGTAAAAGAAGGAGGAAATGATGAGCATGGAAAATCATATGCCAATCCATCTCCATTTACAACAAGTACTTGTAATTCAGTTATTGCATCGCAGAAACCAAAAGCTACTATCACATTTCTTGAAATAAAATTAAACGTTACATTACCTACAACAGGAAGCAAATACAACAATCCAATCGGAAGTTTGCCAGTAGGATTTTTTCTTTATCTTGATTAGAAGCAATTAGTCGACTACTTTTGCGCTCTCAAATCAGCAAAATTTATGAAAGTAGGCGTTGTAATTTTCCCCGGCTCCAATT
>JBMLPO010000134.1:0-8862 GCA_049242065.1 Bacteroidia bacterium | reverse complement strand
ACATAAACCCCACCCACATATCTAGACACCACACTCAGTTGATAAAAATACTCGTTTTGTGCAATATTAAAAGCTTGTCTTAATTCATGATAGCTCTCCCCTTCTTTTGTATATCTTAGTTTTAATCCATTGATAATTTTATTAGCCAAGAACATTCTATCTGAGGCAAAGGTCAATGCATCCCCGCTCATATCGTTTACATTCACGCGTGGATCTATGCCACTTCCAATTCCGCGCATATCATCAGCATCATTTCCAAAAATCAAAAGGCTATCAGAACTCAAGGAAAGTAAATTCAATAGTCTTTTCTTTTCTTCCTCTTCATTTCCATTTCCTTGAGAATATCCAAATTGAATTGCCCATAAATCATATGGCCCAGGTCTGGTAGTAAAATAATCCCCTTGTTTATTTTTATCTAAAGCCACATTCACAGCCGGATAATCCATTACCGATGCAGTTAAACCTATCTGACGGGTTAATTCTTTGTTATTTAACAATGAAGGTTTTAGCATTTGACTGGCCTTCATGTTATGGTTTAATCCTAAGGTATGACCCATTTCATGTAAAACGAGGTAATACAATGACTGTTTGATATACTCTCTGCTTTCAATATCTGATAATCCATTTGCTTGTAATGCCGATGCACCAAACAAAGTAGAAGCATGTAAATGGTGGCCTGCATCACAATAATTCATGAATCCATTTTTATCAAATGATTCCATTGCTTTACCTGCCTCAAATAACTGTTCTTGTTTAATTCTATTTGTTACAAAAATGTACTCTAACATAATATCAGCACCTAAAATCTGTCCGGTTCTAGGGTCCACAAAACTGGGGCCATAACCACCAAATGGCGGTTGTGGTGAGCTGGTCCATCTGAGTACATTGTACCTGATATCTCCCGCATCCCAATCTGCAGTATCCGGTTGTTCTTTTATAACAATTGCATTTTTGAATCCTGCTGATTCAAATGCAATATTCCATTTTTCGCCAGCTTCTTTTATGGTAGCTCTGAATTCTTTTGGTGTTGTATTTTCAATCCGCCAAACAATCGGTTCTACTGGCTCTGAAAGTGCTGCATTGGAATCTTTTTTTACCAGATGCCAACGGTGAATCATATCCTTATAAGCAACAGCATTTGTAGTGGTCATATCTTCTACCTGTTCAGAAAAATAACCAATTCGAGGGTCATCAAAACGTGGTTTGAAATTGTTTACTGGAGCTTCAATTAATGAATGTTGTATAAAAATACTAACTGCTCTTTCATCAGCTATTTCCTTTCCTCCGCCGGCCATAGGCGCTGGATTATCATATACATATTCAACAACAACATCGGTGTTCTTCTCGTAGTTTTTTAAGGAAATGTATTTGGTTTTATCTTTACTTAATCCACCCAAAGCAAATCCTCTGGAACCAGGATTAGGAGAAGGTTTAATCTGACTTAAGCTTTCGGTTAGAAAAATAGAATTGGCATCAATAAGATATTCTCCTTTGCTGGCATCCTCAGCTACAATTTTTTGATTCACTAAAATGGCTTGAGAAATATTTGCCTCTGCCGATTTGCTAATTGGATTTTGAGGATCAAAATAAAAACCGGTATTCTTGATAACAAACTCAATTCTATCGAAGTATTTTTTGATGGTAAATAATCTATTATCTCTGAAACTGCCTCTAAAATGGCCTGCTGCCACCACTCCATCTGCTGTATATGAAAAATAAATAAAATCCTTTCCTAATTGATCTTTTTTCACAATCATGTAAGTATTTCCATTTGTTGTATCCTGGTACAATGGAAAAAGTCCATCCATTTTTTTATAGGATTTTACTTTTTGCTCAATGTTTGATTTCACAGGCTTAATCTCTGTGCTAGGCATTTTGGATTTTGAACTCGACCCGCATGATAAGTTGATAGCAGAGCCTAATAGAATGAAAGTACTTATTCTAATTAATTTCCTCATATAAATGATTTTGAACAATAATAATCAATGCAGTTGGAATCACAAATAAACTCTTGATTAATTGAATTATTCATGACATACAAAAACACAAAAGCCTACATAAATTATGCAGGCTTTTGGTTTGGGTGAAGGTTTATTAAAATTACTTTTTACCTTTTTTTATAACAGATGAGGGAGAAACATTGTATTGATCTTTGAAGCATTTACAGAAATAGGATAATGAATTGAATCCTACAGAAAATGCCACATCAGCAACACTGGTATAATTGTTTTTAAACAACAAATACGCTTTCTCTAATCTTTGCGCTCTAATGTAAACTTTAGGGGTTTCATGAAAGTGTTTTTCGAAATATCTTTCAAAAGTTGAAAGTGAAGTGGTTAAATGATTCGCAATCATTTTAACCGATAAATCAGGATTTGATAAATTGTCTGAAATGAATGCTTTTGTTTTCTTAATAAACTCAGCATTTCTATCATCTACAGTGATTTTGTTTTCTTGAAACATTTTATCGAGTTCGTTTTTCGACTGAAGGCTTTGTCTGTCTTTCAGAATATTCTTTGCCTTCATGATCACTTCTTTGATATCGAATGGTTTGCTGATATAATCAACTGCACCCAATTCAAGTCCTTTGTGTTTGTCCTCAATATCAGTTAAGGCCGTTATAAATATCAAAGGAATATCTTTTGTTTTCGGATTTGATTTTAAAGCATCTAATAAACTTAAACCATTTCTTTTGGGCATCATGATATCAGAAATAATTAAATCTGGTTGATCTTCATCACAGATTTGTAAAGCAGCATCACCATCTTCTGCCACTAATAATTCGAAATAATCTGCTAAGATATCCTTGAGTATCTGTCGCATTGGTGCATAGTCTTCAACTACTAGAACTTTGTGTTTCATGATTTGTATATTTTATTGGTTAATATTATTTGAAGGAAAACTAACTTTTACATGGAGACCTTTGGGTGAATGATGTGTAAACTCAATGTTCCCGCCAACAATCTCTAAGATATTTGAGCATAAATAAAGACCCAATCCAAGGTTTTCATCATATGGATTTGTTTTAGAGAAGGCCTTAATCTGTTTGATTTTTTCAACTTGTTCCTCATTAGAAACAAAGCCTTCATCTGAAATGCTTATGACCAGTTGTTGTTCAACCATTTCTGCATGAAGGAAAACTGGGGAAGATTTGATTGAATAACGAAATGCATTGTCAACTAATTCCGCTACAATAAATTGAATCAAAAATCTATCAAGGATACAGCTAACAGGACTGATATCGAGTTGAACATCCCATTTTCTATTAAAGTCTTCCGCTATTTTAACAGCAGTATTTTCAATTAATTTAGGTAAATCATATGCATCTAATTCACTTTCAGAAACCAAATCAGATATTTTGAATGTATCGTTTAACAGGTTAGAATATAGATTTAATTTCTTCGACATTCTATATATTTTCTCACCTGCTTCTTTGATGTATGTTCCCATTTGTTGAATGGTTTCTACATCAACACTATCTGGATGATTCTTTAAAAATTCACCAAAGCCAATAATTCCGGTTAACTGTGAATTGGCATCTTGTTGCCCAAGTACACGAACGATATTTCTGATTCCAATATCAGTGGGATGGTTATGACCTATCTTCTTCCTTAAATCTAATCTGGAATTAATGGCATTTAATAATTCAGCTCTAGAAAATGGTTTTGTTAAATAATCATCTGCACCAAGATTCATTCCTTTTCTAGTATCATCTCTATCTACTCGTGCTGTTAGAAAGATAAATGGCACATGGTTGTTAAGTGATTGTCTTAGATTAAATAAAACCTCAAATCCATCCATTTCTGGCATCATCACATCACATAGAATCAGATCAGGTTCACAGTCGTAAACTTTTTTTAATCCATCTTGTCCATTAACTGCTACCTCTACAAGAAAGTCTGATAATTCAAGCATTTCAGAAATATTATTTCTTAAGGCTTTTTCATCTTCGATTACTAATATTTTAATTTTTTCCATTCTAATTTTATGATAATTGATTAGGTAGCGTAATAATAAATTCGGAGCCTTTTCCTTCCTCTGAAATCACTTCAATCTTCCCATTGTGCATTTCAACGAAGTTCTTTACAATGACTAAACCCAATCCAGTTCCTTGAAAATCTTGGCTATTTGAAGCTCTAAAAAACGAGTTGAATAATTTATGAATATCCTCATGAGGAATGCCAATTCCTTTGTCTTTAATAGAAATAATTGATTCTTCTTTATTTTGATTCATATCAACTAAAACATCCTCTTCAGAATATTTAATTGCATTAGAAATCATATTAGATAGAATATGTGAAATTAGCTTTTCATCAAATTCCGAATCCATTATGGATGAACTTGATTGAATATGAATATGCTGGTTTTTCACAAACCTAAAATTCTGATTGATTACATTTTGAAGCACCAACATGAGATTGTTCTTCTTAGGATGAAATGGCGTTTGTCTTGCCTCATGTCTTCCTAATAACAATACATCATTTAATAATGAAGTCAAGATTTGAATTTCATTATTAACAACCCCAATAAAATCTTTTATTTTAAGGATTTGAATATCTTTTTTATCAGTATATAAATCCATTAAGTCCATGCTACTTCTTATAGTAGCTAATGGGGTTCTAAATTCATGAGAAATAGTGCTCACAAATTTATTTTTCAATTCATTTAGTTCTTTCTGACGATCAAGATTTGTTAAGATATCAAGCTCAGCTCTTTTCCGCTCAGTAATATCTAAACCGAATCCTAAAATATGATCAACCTCTCCTTTAGAATCAATAATTGGTGTGAAAAATCTCAATACCCATTTACTGCTTCCATCAGGAAATTTATCCTTGTACTCTTCTTCAAATTCAATCATTTCTTTATGTTGAATCACATGATTGAACATATTCCTTCTAGCTAGCACATACTCCATTGGCAAACCATATTTCCTTGAGTAATCGAAATCATCTTTACCAATCACCCACTCTCTTCTTTCTGCGTCAGATATAGCTTTGTGGTTCACATATAAATACGTGTGATTCCTAGATAAAACCACCACATCTATAGGAAGATTATTCAGTAATAATTCATAGAAATCTTTTAAGCGTTCTACTTCTTTTTCAACATTTTTACGATTACTGATGTCTTGAATCAACATCGAGACTTTAGGTTGATTTGAATCTGCTATTCTTGATATTTTAAATTGGTACCAAGTTAAATTGTTGTCTTTTGTTCCGCACAATTCTAATACTCTTGTCTTCCCATCATCAAATACTTCTTTTATAACTTGGTGAAGGCTATCCGACTGAAAAGGTTCATCAAAATCTTTCAATTTTCTGCCAATCTCTAATCCAATTTTCAACTGACTTGAATCAGATTCATTGTTCCAAAATTGAACGATTTCTACATCCTTATTTAATTCAAGTACCAAATCCTCCATCGAAGTTAAAATGGCTTTCAATTGCCCTTCACTTGACTCCAATTCTAATTTGGTATCACGGAGTTTTTTCTGATGTAAATAACTTTGAATAATAGAGGCCGATGCGGTCCAAATAGGTTTAAAAGTTTCAATTAATTGCAAGTCGTATCCCGCTGGTCTATTAGCCAAACCTACCATTCCAATTAATTTATCTCCAGAAAATAACGGCATACCCAAATAAGAATTCAATGGAGGATGTCCTAGAGGTAATCCGCCTGATTTGGGATCAGTTTTGGGATGATTACTGATGAGCATTTCGCCAGTTTTGATGGTATGTCCAAACAAGGTATTCAGGTTAGAAAAACGCAATCCATCCTTTTTAGCCTCATTGTACATTTTTCTATGTTTATCATCCCATGAAATATCCGTTAAGAAATGGGTTAATAATGATGGAATTCCAGCTGAATCGGTTTGCACTTCGCCAATAAAACCAAACTCACTACCTGTTAATTCTATGAGTCGATCCATGATAATTCCAAGTGCCTGACCCGGATTAGAGCTATTGATAAACGCTAATTGGGCTTCAGAAATAGCCTGAACGAGGTTGTTTTTAAACTGTACCTCTTCCATTCTTTTTTTCCGCTCTGATATATCTCTGATATTTAAAACAAGTCCTAATGGGTGAAATTCTACATCTTGGAATACACTGAGATTGGCTTCAACCCAAACTGGATTACCATCCTTTTTTAATATTCTGAATTCAATAATTTCATTCAGATCATTCAATTCCTGCTTAGAAAATAGGGAGGAAACTAATTCAACATCTTCCGCATAGATATAATTAAAAATCTTTTGTCCATCAAAATCGCCCAATTGGTAACCAAAGTTTTGTACAGAGCCTGAAACAAATTCACATACTCCATTGAGGTTGACCAAACTCACCATGTCCTTAGAATTTTCGGCAATAATTCTGAATTTCTCAAAATTCTCTTTTGCCTTTCTTTCAGCTTCAATAAGACTTGATATATCGGTGATAGCAGAACTATATTCACTTGGAATCCCATCATTATTGTAGCGAATGATAGCAGATTCTCTCACCCAAATTACTTTTCCATTCTTCTGAGTAATTCTAAATTTTAAAATTCGAGATTTAACTTTATTCTCAATATCTGAAATGAATTTCTTGGTATACCAATCATAATCATCTGGATGAATGATTTTTTCAAATTCATTAAATCCTTCTTCCGAAACTTGTAAATCTATACCAGTAATGGTTTTGTAATTTGAACTAACATATTCAACTTTCTTGTCTATGAGATTAATTACAATATTTGATTCAAAGGTGTTTTGTGATATTCCATGAAGACGTACATTTACCTTATTTAATTCATTTTGGTAATCTTTCACATCTTGAATAGAAGAAATACTGCAGGTAATTCCAGTTATTTCATTCTTAGCATTCACTAATGGTTTCGCATTTATTTTAACCCAAATATACTTTTGAAATTTCGTAGACAATGGAAATTCAAATCCTTCAAAATTTCTAATTTCTGGATAAAAACTAAGAATCTCTGCTTGTATGATATCATCTATTTTACTAGAAAAATGAGATACACTTTTTCCAATCAATTCATTGGGTGACCATCCTGTAATGGTCTCACATCTTTTGTTGGCATAAGTAATGATTAAATTGGTATCAACCTGAATAACTATGTCATTTAAATTATCCAAGATGGCAGAAAACAAAAGGTCCTGCTGTTTAAGTTTTTCTTGATTTAATTTAGATGAGTTGATATCCTCAACAATTCCTATCAGATAACCATTTTCTTGGTCAACTGGAAAATACAATGCTTGTATACGTAACCAATTGTATTGGCCAGTTGAAACTTTCCATTGAAATTCTACTTGTACTGGCTTAGTGGAATTTAATATAGATTCATAAGCGTTTACAAGCGATTCAATTGATTCTGGATTTACATTTTTAAAACTAAAATCAACACCCTTCTGATAAAACTCTTCCTCTTCAAATCCAGTAACTAATTTAATATTACCACCAACAAACTTGAGCGAATCCTGAATCAATTTTCCCTTTTGTACATCTAAATGAAAAATGGAAATAGGAAATTCACTCAATACCAATTGTTGATTTTGATGGATAGTATCTTTAATAGAAATGAACTCTAATAATTCTGAAACATCTGCATATTTATAGGTTTCTTCTTTCTTAGTTTTATAAGAAATTGCTAATAGGTATTTGTTGAGATTTTTATCAAAGTGAATATCCTTTAAATGTGTTTTAATGATATCCGTTTGTTTTTCAATTTGTGTATGATCAGCTTGTTTGATATCAGAATTAAACAACTGATTAAACATTTTTTGCCTAAAAGCTAATTCCTGGTCTTTCTGGTATTGCTCCGTTAGGTTCTCATATTCCCAAATGTGACCTAAATAAATATCATTTTCAAATACTGGAACATAGGTTAATTGGAATGCCTGATTGTTTGCGCTGAAAATTGGATACTTCTTTTGAATAACTCTTTCTTCAAGTGCTTGATTGATGAAATGGGTAGCTTCATCTGGTTTTTTAAAAAAGTGAACAGCATCCTTTAATAATTCAGCACAATTGGCCCCAACCAAATTTGTTCCAGCCGGCATGCCAAATAAACGATAAAAAGTATCATTGGTGAAAATTACCTCCCTGCTAGGATTTTCAGCCAAAATTCCAATTCGGTTTGAATTGAGATGTGTATTGATATGTTTATCGTAGTTATAAGTTTTCATGTTACATCTGATGATTAGAAATTGATTACTTTTTTGTAAGCGAAATCTTATCTTTCGTCAGTATGTATACAAATGTGAAGAATAGATTAATGAAATATTTACATTAAAATGGCATTGAATTGCATTAAATCGTCATATTTTTAGTAAAAGGAGATTTCTAACACATTGAAATAGAAATACCTATTAAAATTGACGAATTACACACTAAATTTTATGGACTTTTACAGAGTCGATGCATTTGATAATAAGATTACGTCAATTAAAAACAACTTAGTTTTGAAATGAATAAAAAAAGGCCATCAAAACTGACGGCCTTTTTATAATATTTATGAAATAAATCTAAGCTTTCATAAATGCTTCAACTTTGTCTACCATGTTAGAAGATCCCATGATTACAGGAACTCTTTGGTGTAATTTTTCAGGCTGAACATCCAAAATCCTGGTACCATCACCTGTTGTTGCTTTGCCTCCGGCTTGTTCTGAAATAAAGGCCATTGGGATACATTCAAACATCAACCTTAATTTTCCATTTGGCGCTTTAGCTGTTGGCGGATAAATGAAAACTCCACCTTTGAGTAAGTTTCTGTGAAAGTCTGCAACCATAGAACCAATATACCTTGCGCTATAAGGCCTGTTTTCTTCTTTATTGGTGCCTTTTACCCAGTCTAGATAAGATTTTA
>JBMLPO010000133.1:0-2339 GCA_049242065.1 Bacteroidia bacterium | reverse complement strand
CAGAATCAATCATGTTAGCTGCCCTTTGGACAACAGATTCCAAATCAGAAACCCTGCTTCCTGCGAAAAAACTATCTGGCGTAATATTTAATATGCCCATTACCAAAGGTTTAGACAAATCCAATAAGCGGCCAGAACAATTAAGTGTAATTTTAGGTTGAAATGCTTGCAAAACGTTAATAGAGTTTATTTTTGTACCACGACAAATAAAAACTACGAACTTGATAAATCAAACATCAACCCAATTTGACGAAGTAACTGCTTTGTGCAGAGAGCTCTTTATTAAAAAGAATAAAGATTATGGTCAGAGTTGGAGAATTATGCGCATTAGCTCAATAACCGACCAAATTTATATTAAGGCTGTTCGAATTAGAAACATTGAGGAAAATGGAGTAAATCTGGTAGGTGAAAGTATCGAAAGTGAATTCATCGGCATTATAAACTACTGCGTAATGGCAATGATTCAGATAGAAACAGGAGAAGATGAAAGGTATGTCAGTACAGATGAAAGCCTTATCAATTCATTCGATGCTTATATCAAAAAAACAAAAGAATTGATGATGCAAAAAAACCATGATTATGGAGAAATTTGGAGATCTATGCTTGTAAGTACTTTTACAGATATGTTATTAATGCGCATCAATAGAATTCATCAAATACTCGCAAATAAGGGTCAAACCTTAGCCAGTGAAGGAATAGATAGTAATTTTATGGATATGATCAATTACTCCATCTTCGCATTGATTAGATTATCGGAACAAAATTCAAGTAAATAAATAATGAAACTTCTTACTCAAATTAGCAGAGCTTTTGTCGGTATTTTATTTATTATCTCAGGCTTAATTAAAGCAAATGATACCATTGGTTTTAGTTACAAACTGATTGAATATTTTGAAATTTTTGATTTCACAATTTTCATTCCATATGCAGTTCCTTTAGCTATGGTCATCTGTATTTTCGAGATCATTTCTGGGGTAGCTTTATTGATTGGAATATATGCCAGATTGAATGCTTGGTTATTGTTACTACTTATTATTTTCTTTACACTTCTAACAGGTTATAGTGCTATTACCAATAAGGTAACAGATTGCGGTTGTTTTGGTGATGCCATTAAATTAACACCTGTACAAAGCTTTGAGAAAGACCTCGTTCTTTTGGTACTCATTGTTATTATATTTTTAGGAACAAAACATATCAAACCTTTATTCAATAAAGCAATTGTACACATAGGTTTATTTGTTGCATTCCTTGTTTCAACTTTCTTTACTATTTACACCTATATGTTTTTGCCTGTAAAAGACTTTCTTCCGTACAAGATTGGAAATAATATTTACGACCTAACCTTAATTCCAGAAAATGCTGAGAAGGATGTAATTGAAATGGTATTTATCTATGAAAAAGGCGGGCAGCAATTTGAATTTGATATGAATCATTTGCCAGCAGAACAAGATAGTTTTGTCTATGTTGATAGAAAAGATAAACTCATTAAAAAAGGATACCATCCACCGATCCATGATTTTAAAATTTTTGACTCATTAGGAGTAGAACATACCGAGCAGTTCTTTGCAGAAAAAGGATATAAATTGGTATTGGTACAAACAAAATTGGATGAAGGAAGAAAAGGAATTGAACCCGCTTTAAATGAAACCATTCAATATTTCATTTCACAGCAAAAAGGAAAGTTTTGGGCACTTACTTCAAGTTCTGGAGATGACATAAAATCTTATACCAATCAACATCAAATCAATTTTTCTTATTATAATATGGATGCTATTCCATTAAAATCTATGGTAAGATCTAATCCTGGTTTGATGTTATTAAAAGACAATGTTGTTGTAAAAAAATGGAGCTGTTATAACATCCCAAATCCTCAGGTATTAAATAAATACATGAAATAAATGAAATACCCAGAGCTAATTTTTCTTTGGGGAATGCCTGGTTCAGGAAAAAGTACTTTAGGAAAAAAGTTAGCCAATCATTTATCCTATTCATGGATAGATACCGACAGATATATAGAAGAATCTCAAGGTAAATCTATAGAACAAATTTTTCTAGATACAGGAGAAGAATTTTTCCGAACACTAGAAAAGAATTGTCTAGAAGAACTCCTTAAATTAAACCAAACCGTTATCTCTTGCGGTGGAGGGCTACCAATCTTTAATGAAAACGCTGATAAGATGTTAAATGCAGGATTTTGCATCTATTTAGATGCAGAATTGCCCTTGCTAAGCCAAAGAATTTTAGAAGGAAAAGACCACAGACCCTTGTTATCAGAGAACAATCAAGAAAAATTATTAGTCAATTTGTTTAATTTACTTCAAAAAAGAAAACCCATTTAT
>JBMLPO010000132.1:1208-3093 GCA_049242065.1 Bacteroidia bacterium | reverse complement strand
TGAGTAAAGGTTGAGCCGGGGCCGCGTAAGCGGCCCTTGGTTCGTTTATAGGGCTTGATGTTCCATGATAACAATAAAAAAAACCGAAGCGATTCACTTCGGTTTT
Source organism: Bacteroidia bacterium (assembly GCA_049242065.1). Taxonomy (GTDB): domain Bacteria; phylum Bacteroidota; class Bacteroidia; order UKL13-3; family UKL13-3; genus CAISCU01. The sequence goes on along the minus strand of JBMLPO010000132.1, from coordinate 2,987 downwards.
TTTCTACTCAATAGATTTTATTTGTTTTCCAATCTTTGCTTAATATCCAATCTGTGCTTCCTCGCAGTATCAATAGCGATATCATAACCTGCATCTGCATGTCTAATTACTCCCATTGCTGGGTCATTATGTAGTACTCTTTTCAATCTTTTTGCTGCTGCTTCCGTTCCATCAGCAAGAATAACCATGCCTGCATGAATAGAATAGCCCATTCCTACACCTCCACCATGATGAACGCTTACCCAGCTGGCTCCACCTGCAGTATTAATCAGTGCATTTAAGATTGGCCAGTCTGCTACAGCATCAGAACCATCTTTCATTGCTTCTGTTTCTCTATTTGGTGAGGCAACAGACCCAGTATCTAAGTGGTCTCTTCCAATAACAATCGGCCCTTTTACTTTTCCTGTTCTAACCAATTCATTAAATGCCAATGCTGCTTTTTCTCTGTCGCCTTGGCCTATCCAACATATTCTTGCAGGTAATCCTTGGAATGCAATTCGCTCTTGAGCCATGTCTAACCAACGGTGTAATGAAGTGTTTTCAGGGAATAATTCTCTCATTACTTGGTCTGTGGTATAAATATCCTGAGGATCGCCACTCAATGCTACCCATCTGAATGGACCTTTTCCTTCGCAAAACAAAGGTCTGATATAGGCCGGTACAAAGCCTGGGAATGAAAATGCGTTTTTCACATTTCTTTGGTCGTGTGCTTGCCCTCTTAAATTATTACCGTAGTCAAATACAATTGAACCTTTTTCTTGTAATGTAATCATCAATTTAACATGGTGAGCCATGGTATCTAATGAAAGTCTTACATATTTCTCTGGTTCAGTTTTTCTCATTCTGTCTGAAACCTCTTCTGCTATTCCTTCTGGATAATAGCCATTTAATGGGTCGTGCGCAGAGGTCTGGTCGGTTAATAATTCAGGGGTAATGTTTCGTTCAATTAGACGCTCCAACAAATCAACAATATTACAAACTACGCCAATTGATAATCTTCTGCCCTGAGCTTTAGCTTCTAGAGCCATATCAATAGCTTGGTCTATATCACGACTCATTACATCTAAGTAGCGAGTTTCAAGACGTTTTTTAATTCTCCATTCAACCATTTCGGCGGCTAAACAAACACCATCGCACATTGTAACTGCCAAAGGTTGAGCACCACCCATTCCTCCTAATCCAGCTGTAACAGTAAGTGTTCCTTTTAAACTGCCTCCAAAATGCTGACGAGCAGCTTCTGCAAATGTTTCATAAGTTCCTTGTACAATTCCTTGTGAACCGATATAAATCCAACTTCCAGCAGTCATTTGACCATACATCATCAAACCTTTTTTGTCTAGTTCATGGAATGTATCCCAATTGGCCCATTTAGGAACCAACATCGAGTTAGAGATGATTACTCTAGGTGCATCAGGATGGGTTGGTAGTATACCTACTGGTTTACCTGATTGAATTAATAGGGTTTCGTCGTCTTCTAAATCTTGTAAAGCTTTTACTATTAAATCAAAGCTTTCCCAGTTTCTAGCAGCTTTCCCAATTCCTCCATATACAATTAAATCTTCAGGTCTTTCGGCTACTTCCGGATCAAGGTTATTGTGTAACATTCTCAAGGCAGCTTCTTGAACCCATCCTTTGCAACTGATTTTTGTTCCTGTTGCGGCATGTAAATCTCCTCTTTTGTTCATGATTGGTATTTTTGGCAAACTTAGTCCTTATCCCTTATTTCTCCATTCAACTTTTTAAGAAAATACTATTAAAAATATTTTTTTAAACTTTTTA
>JBMLPO010000132.1:0-1198 GCA_049242065.1 Bacteroidia bacterium | reverse complement strand
CTCATTTGAATTGAATTTTGTAATCGGCTTTCAACTTCTTTTTAATCATTTCAGGATTGAAGAAATGAAATAGAACCTTCAGCACCAATGAAAGCCATTTATCCTAATTTCTAAAAATAAGACTTGGCTTGCTTAAATTTGCAGAAGTGGGATTTAAAAAACTAATTAGTTATTCATTACTGCTTTTGCTCTTCTTGAGCATGATGCCGTTTAATGCATTTCATCAGCACACCGATGATTTGCATAGAATAGCTGTTATTGGTCATCAAGAAAATCATCATTGCGAACTAGATACTTATGCTTGTCAGGATGAATTGTTACAAAATCATGAATGCAAGCACCAACATCACTTAGTTGAAACAAGAGCCGATTGTTTCTTTTGTCAATTTCACTTTTCTCAGCTGTATGAAATTCCGAGGCCAGCATTTTTAAAGACAATTGAAGCAGGAAAACCTACATTGTTTGGGTTTCAAACTTATTTTCATCTAGCTCATACAGTTCAAATTTTTAATAAAGGTCCACCTCTTTTGTTTATCTAATTTTTGTAGTTCCCTTCACTACACAACTTCATTCATAAACAATAGAAAATTGAACAGAACACATCAAATTTTAATGGTGTTGTTTCTTACTTTCTTTTACTTTACTATTCAAGCTCAAAAGCGTGATTCAAATAAGTTATTTGAGCTCCATCTAAAGGTATTAGATAGCCTGACGGGTGAGCCATTAGTGGCTGCCACAGCACAGGTAAGTAAGCACAAACACTATCATTTTACAAATACCAATGGTGAAGTATCATTGGATTCTATAAAGCCAGGTTTGAACCTGGTGCAGGTAACTTATGTGGGTTATCATCCATTTGAGAAGCTGGTTGAAGTGAATTCAAAGCTCAGCATGATTGTGTATTTATGTCCTATTAATTTTCATTTACATGAATATACTTTTCACTCACATATTGAGCATGAATTGCAAGCTGAAAATCAAAGCAGAATAAAGCTTAGTGCTGAACAAATTCAACGCAGCAATGCTATGGTATTTTCTGATTTGTTTAAGCAAATTTCGGGGGTTCAATTATTACAATCTGGACCGGTCATTGCCAAACCAATTATCAGAGGTTTACATAGCAATAGGATAGCCATTTACAATAACGGAACTAAACTCGAATCACAAAACTGGGGTTCCGAACATGCACCAGAATTAG
>JBMLPO010000131.1:0-1333 GCA_049242065.1 Bacteroidia bacterium | reverse complement strand
CATGGCAGAATTCTTTAAACGGAAAACAAATGCAAGATTTAGCTTCATTTATTAAGAGTATTAAAGGTACAAAACCTGCAAACCCTAAAGAAGCTCAAGGTGAATTATTTGTTGAAGGTGGAGCAGCGGCTCCGGCTACATCTGATAGTACTGCTGTAGTTGCAGATAGTACAATTGTAGCCTCTAAATAGAATTTGATTTTTAGAGCTGTATCAGCTTCCTCGCTTATGTCAGCAAACAGATAAGCAAATAGGAAACTGATACAGCTTTTGTTTTTTTTAGATACAAAAGATTATGGAAGGTGCTAAAGTTTTAGATCAACAACAGTTTAGAGATAAACTGGCAAATGTTGACAGAAAGGGCAAGCGTTTATGGATATTTCCAAAGAAGCCCAAAGGAAATTTTTACAATTACAGAACTTGGTTTTCCTGGTTTTTGATGGGTCTCATGTTTAGTGGGCCTTTCCTAAAACTAAATGGAAAACCTCTTTTGTTATTAAATGTTCTCGAAAGAAAGTTCATCATTTTTGGTATGGTATTTTGGCCTCAGGATTTAAACCTGTTTGCCCTTTTGATGCTAACTTTTGTACTCTTTATTATTTTATTTACCGTTGTTTTTGGTCGTGTGTGGTGCGGTTGGGCTTGTCCTCAAACCATTTTTATGGAGATGCTCTTCAGAAAAATAGAGTATCTAATTGAAGGAGATGCCAATCAACAAAAAAAATTAGCTGAAGCTGATTATGACTTTAATAAAATTTGGCGAAAAGGATTAAAACACCTGCTCTTCTGGCTAATGTCGTTTATCATAGCAAATACATTTTTAGCCTATATCATTAGTCTTGATGAATTATGGCTAATGGTTGAAGATGGTCCTGCTGCTCATTTAGGTAAATTTATGGCATTGGCTTTGTTTACTACAGTTTTCTATTTTGTATTTGCTCGTTTAAGAGAATTGGTTTGTATTTTCATTTGCCCTTATGGTCGTTTACAAGGATTAATGCTCGATAAAAACTCAATTGTTGTTGCCTACGATTTTGTTCGTGGTGAACCAAGAGGTAAAGTAGATAAATCAGATCCTACCAGAAAAGGTGATTGTATTGATTGTAAATTGTGTGTGAATGTTTGTCCTACCGGAATTGATATCAGAAACGGAACACAATTGGAATGTGTAAACTGTACTGCTTGTATTGATGCATGTGATGAAGTAATGGTGAAAATAAATAAACCTAAAGGATTGGTTCGTTTTGATTCATTAAACGGAATAACCTTAGGTAAGAAATTTACTTTCAATCCTAGAAACATTGCTTATTCAGTGGTTTTGGTAGGATTGTTCT
>JBMLPO010000130.1:0-2086 GCA_049242065.1 Bacteroidia bacterium | reverse complement strand
GGTACCGTGGCCGAGAGGCTAGGCAAGGCTCTGCAAAAGCTTCTACAGCAGTTCGAATCTGCTCGGTACCTCTAAAGCTCCTCAAAAGGGAGCTTTTTTTATTTTATCATTTTGACTGCCTACAAATCAATTTCAAAAACTAATTCTTAACTTCAAATCAAAATTTTCATATGCATTTCGAAATCAATCAATTTGAAATCCGACTATTAATTGCCTTAGTCTTAGGCGCCATCATTGGCTTAGAAAGACAATGGCAACATAAAACTGCAGGCATCAAAACCAATGCTTTGGTTTCTTTGGGTGCAGCCCTTTTTGTTTTGTTGGCTAATGAAATCAATGGTGATTCGAGCAGTGAATCCAGAATCATTGCTCAGATAGTTTCAGGCATTGGTTTTTTAGGTGCTGGTGCCATCATGAAAGAAGGATTAAATATTTCAGGACTGAATACTGCTGCTACCATTTGGTGCGCAGGAGCAATTGGATGTTTAACCGGACTTGGCATGAATTATGAAGCCATAATTGGTACCACAATGCTTGTATTTGCGAATATCTCCCTAAGAAGTATTTCTCATCAAATCGAAAATAAATTCAACTTAGCTAGCCATCATTACCGCATCGAAATTGAAGCAAATGAAGAATTTCATTTCAATCAAAACGAAATCATTCACAACCAATCAGAGAATTTAATGGTAAGTTCAAGTGAAGTACAAAATTTAAGCAATGGAATAAAATTATATACCATCGAACTGAAAGGAATCAAACAACCTGAACTCGGCTTTGACAAACATTTAGAACCCATTCAAAATAAAAAAGGTGTTCTAAAAGTAAAATGGAGTAGCATCTAATCTAAAATATAATTACACAGAAAATTTTTGTCAGCCATCAATTTTTCTATTTTCGCAGTATGAGTAAGGACATCAAACCTTGGATGGGTAGAACCGAATTATTATTGGGAGAAGAAAAACTCCACAAATTGGTTAATTCAAATGTATTGGTTGTTGGATTAGGTGGTGTAGGTGGCATTGCAGCAGAAATGATTGCAAGAAGCGGTGTAGGCAAAATGACCATTGTAGATGCAGATACTGTTGACCCAACCAATAGAAATCGTCAGATTCCTGCTTTAAAAAGTACAGAACACCAAATCAAGGCGAATGTACTTGCTGAACGTTTATTGGATATCAATCCAGAACTTGAACTTACTGTTATTCCAGAATACTTCAGAGACCAATTGACACATGATGTGCTCGACAATGGCAACTTTGATTATGCATTGGATTGCATTGATACACTTTCTCCTAAAGTATATTTTATAAAGGCATGTGTTGATAGAAAAATTCCAATTGTGAGTAGTATGGGTGCTGGCTCTAAGGTTGATCCTACAAGGGTTCGTGTTGCTGATATTAGTGAAACCTACAATTGTAAATTAGCGAGATATACCAGAAAATACTTACATAGATTGGGTATTTATAAAGGCGTGAAAGCTGTTTTTTCTGATGAACAAAAGTTTATTGGAGCACAAGTTGTTGAAACAACTGCAGCAAGAAACAAAAGGTCTTTTGTAGGAACCATCAGTTATATACCTGCTGTTTTTGGTTGTACAGTTGCTTCTGTAGCCATTCGTGATTTATACGATAGGGCATAAAAGAAAAAGGGCATTTGTCATTTGATCAAATACCCTTCTTTTATTATCGAATAGCTTCTGCACCGCTTTGAATCCAATCTACCACACTTGGATCTATGAGCGTAGATGTATCGCCTAAATTTGAGATATCCCCTTCTGCAATTTTTCTTAAAATCCTTCTCATGATTTTGCCTGAACGAGTTTTAGGCAGGGCTTTCACAACCTGAATTTTATCGGGTCTCGCAAAAGGACCAATAACAGTTGTGACATGAGCCTTTACTTCATTACATAATTCTTCATATGAATGATGCTCTCTATCACAAATAACAAAAGCCCATATTCCCTGACCCTTGATATCATGAGGATATCCAACCACAGCACTTTCAATTACATAACCATGTTCATTGATGGCATCCTCAACTTCTCCGGTACCAATTCTATGTCCTGATACATTGATTACATCAT
>JBMLPO010000129.1:0-2176 GCA_049242065.1 Bacteroidia bacterium | reverse complement strand
GTAAAGATTCGTCATTTGTTGGATATGACATCTGGAATAGATTACAATGAAAGTTATGTGAACCCTTTTGGAGATGCAGCAGCATTTTATTACGGAAGAAAATTGCGAAATCAATGTGCTAAAATGAAATGTGCTAAAGAGCCAGGAACTGAGTTTTATTATTCTAGTGGTAATACACAATTATTGGGCCTCATCCTCGACCATGTTCTTGCACCCAAAACGGTTACCTCTTATTTACAAGAAAAACTATGGTCCCCACTACAAATGCAATATCCTGCAAGTTGGAGTATCGATAAGCAAAAAGACGGGATGGAAAAAACATTTTGTTGTTTAAACGCAAAAGCACTAGACTATGCTAAAATAGGAAGGTTGTATTTAAACAAAGGCAATTGGAATGGACGACAAATTGTTCAAGAAGATTGGGTAAGTAATTCAACAAAGATTGAAGAAAAAGACGGATCAGTTTGGTATTACAATAACCAATGGTGGTTGCCAAGTAAGGACGGAGATTATTCAGCGCATGGAATATTAGGTCAGTATATTTATGTGAATCCAGCTAAAAATTTAATCATGGTTCGCTTGGGCAAACAAGAAGGGAAAATGGAAAATTGGTTTCAATTTTTAGTTGAAATAGCTAAGTATTATTAAATATGGCATTTGGATTTCCGCCCTCATCAGTCGATAAAATTTTTATTCTTGATGATTCAAGAAGCTATCAGATGGGGATAGCTTTAGCCGCATTTCATGAAAACAATTGGCAGGTAAATGCAATCGATGAAAATTCATTTTATGCATTTACTAATCCCATTGAAGAAGCCCCGTTTTCTGTTATTTTATGCGAATGGAAAGACAAAACATTGTTTATTAGAAGTGAATCGGGTGATGGAACTTTATTTGATAAAGGTCGCAATTTGAATTATGTTGAAAGATTCAAAAAGAGCTTTTGGCTTTTAAAAGAAAAAGGTTCTGAAGAAGAATATACCGAACTGTTTAGAACTTATAAAGATAGCATACCCATTGAAGAACTCAGTTTAGATGAAGGAAGAATTCCTGATGAAAATCCTTCAGCCATAACTGATATTCTTGCATTTTTTGTGCCTCGTAAAGATTATTTTATTACACCCATACTCATCGATATCAATATCTTGGTATTTATAGGAATGCTCATATCGGGAGTATCATTGATGCAACCCAGTTCTGCAGATGTATACAATTGGGGAGGAGTGTTTAGACCAGCAGTTTTAAATGGAGAATGGTACAGGATAATCACTGCATTTTTTGTGCATATTGGATTGTTGCACTTACTCATGAACATGTTTGCCTTGGTGATGGTAGCACCACAATTGGAGTTGTTATTGGGTAAATGGAGGTTTGGTATTGCCTATTTTTTCTGCGGTATCTTAGCCAGTTGCACCAGTTTATGGTGGCATCCTGGCACAGTTGGAGCAGGAGCATCGGGAGCCATATTTGGCTTATATGGTTTATTTCTTGCACTATTGGGATCGAATTTATTAGACAAAAGAATCAGAAAACCTTTGCTATCGAGCATTGGGATATTTGTAGTTTATAATTTGGCATTCGGATTAAAAGATGGCGTTGACAATGCAGCGCATATTGGAGGATTGTTATCAGGCATAATTGCAGGCTACAGTTTTTATTTTGGACTCAGGTTTGCGACCAATCGGTTTTATCAATGGAAATTACCCTTAATAAGTATGCTGCTCACTTTAGTAGTTGCATTGTATACAGTAAGTAATTTACCTGATCATTATGGAGAATATGAAATGATGATGAATAGATTTCAGCAGCTAGAAGAAAAAGCTATTTCAAGTCAGAGAAACATACAAGGCAAAGACCAGCAAATAGCTACCATTGTGATGCGAGATCAAATTATACCGCAATGGGAACAATGCGCTGAGATTGCGGATTCACTATTGAAATTGGATTTAGATCAGCCAATAAAAAAGCGGAATGAACTCATTTTTTTCTATACACAAAACCGATTGATATTCTTTAAGACTATGTATAAGGCCTCTTTTGAACAATCTAGAAAATACGATCATCAAATTGATTCCTTATCAAAATCGAATGAATTGATATTGAAGAAAATTAAGGAGATGTAGCTAGGAAGGGCTACTAGCTTTTGTCTACTAGCTTCTGGCCTAAATTGATTATA
>JBMLPO010000128.1:0-3487 GCA_049242065.1 Bacteroidia bacterium | reverse complement strand
GGCAGAGCGTTTCAATGTGGATTGGCCTAAGCAGGAGAATATCAATATTGAACATGAACAACAAATTAAAACTGAAAAGGAAAGCCTTCAGATTTTAAACAATTGGGCCATTCAATATTTTGAGAACCAATTATGGGAATCAGAAACCGGTAAGATGATAGGTCTTTCGTATTTTGAGGAAAGAGGATTTAGAGAAGATATCATTCGTAAATTCAAATTGGGATATGCCCAAGACGAATGGTCTGCATTTCATGATGAAGCCATTGGAGCACAATTCAATGAAGAGATATTGTTTTCATCTGGATTGGTAAAGAAATCTGAACAAGGAAAAATTTATGATGCTTACAGAGGAAGGGTAATCTTTCCTATTCATGGAGCAACAGGAAAAGTCATAGCCTTTGCGGGTCGTCAGTTAAAAAAAGACGATAAGAGTCCGAAATATGTCAACTCACCTGAAACCTTATTATACCATAAGAGCAATGAATTATATGGATTGTCATTTGCTAAAAATGCCATTAGAAAAAATGATTCAGTTTATCTAGTAGAAGGTTATACAGATGTAATTAGTTTACACCAAGCAGATGTAGAAAATGTTGTTGCCAGTTCGGGAACTTCTTTAACAGAGAATCAAATCAAACTCATCAAACGCCATACAGAAAATGTAACTGTTTTGTATGATGGTGATGCAGCGGGAATCAAAGCCAGTATCAGAGGTATAGATATGTTGCTTGAACAGGGCTTGAATGTAAGAGTTGTTTTATTTCCTGATGGTGAAGATCCAGACTCTTATTGTAAAAAAGTGGGTCCCGAAGATTTTAGAAGCTACCTAAAAACTGCTGTAAAAGATTTTATCTTATTTAAGGTTCAATTGCTGAAAAAAGACAGTGATGGCGACCCAATTAAAAAAGCACAAGTCACAAGAGAAATTGTAGAGAGTATAAGTAAAATTCCTGATGCCATTAAAAGAATGGCCTTTATCAGAGAATGCTCGGCATTGCTAGATATGGATGAGCAAGTGCTCATTACAGAATTAAACAAATCACGTAAATCGTTTTTAGGGGAAAAAGAAAAAGAGTGGATTAAAGAAGAACCTGCACCACTTAATTATGAAGAAGAAATTAAAGAGCTGGTTAAAGAAACGGGTGCTTTAAAACAAGAACAACATTTACTGAAATTATTGATACAACATTCTTCATTCGAAATTCAAGGCATGCCATTCATCGTTCAATTATTAAAGATGATTGAAGAGAGTTTAATTATGGTAGAGAATGAAGTCATGCAATTGTTATTAAATGAAGTGATTAAATTGTATCACTCAGGAGAAGAAATTCAGACAGACTATTTCCTCAGGCATTCCAATCCATTGATTTCAAGTTTTGCAGCAAGTGTACTTACCGAGCGTTATGAGATGAGCAACAAATGGCAGGAGAAATATGATATCATACCTGATGCTCCAGAAGTCATTATCAAAAGAGATATCGAATCAACCTTGTTTTATTTACAATTACATGTAAACAGAAAATTAATAGCTGATTCCATGGAAAAGCTCAAGCAAGCACAAGAGAACAATGACGAGAATGAAATTGATATGAACTTATTGGTTTTAAAGGTGCTGAAGGAACGAGAATCTGTCCTTACCAAAGCAAATGGTTTAGTGGTTTTTGAATAGTAAATTTTACTACCTTCGTCGGCTGTATGAATACAATCGGCGTTATCAGAGAAGGCAAAAAGCCTTATGACCATAGAACCCCACTTACACCACAACAGTGTGTAAGTTTACAACAATTTTTTCCGGGTACGAAAGTAGTGGTCCAGCCATCTGCACATAGGTGTTTTGCTGATGAAGAATACCTAAAATTAGGCATTGAACTTAAAGAAGATTTAAGTGAATGTGATATTTTACTTGGAGTTAAAGAAGTGCCGGTTGATGAATTGATTGCCAATAAAACCTATTTGTTTTTTTCTCATACCATTAAAAAACAAGCGCATAATCGAAATCTATTAAGAGAGATATTACATAAGAATATCAGGTTGGTTGATTATGAAACTTTGGTATGGGAAGCAGGAAATCGAATCATAGGATTTGGACGTTTTGCAGGATTGGTAGGTACACATTATGCCTTGATGATGTGGGGAAAGAAATATGGTTATTATACCATGAAGCCTGCACATGAATGTAAAGATTTGGCTGAAATGATTGCTCAATATAATGGAATTAAATTGCCACCAATGCGCATTGTTTTATGCGGTGATGGAAGGGTAGGGCATGGAAGTTTAGAGTTGTTAAGGAAATTAAAAGTTCATCAAGTTAGTCAAGAAGAATTTTTAAATGATGATTACAATGAGGCTATTTATGTACACCTCAGAAGCGAGGATTATTATGAACATAGAGATGGCAGGTATTGGGATAAATCAGATTTTTATAAACATCCAGAAGATTATAAAAGTGTATTCAAACCATTTTATCAAAAAGCCGATATCATGGTGAATGCGGTATTTTGGAAAGAAGGAATTGCACCATTTTTTACGCATGAAGAAATGAAAGGTGCTGATTTTAGAATCAAAGTAATTTCTGATATTACTTGTGATATTCCTGGGCCCTTACCTTGTACCTTAAGAAGCACCGTAATAGGTGATCCTTTCTATGGATACAATCCTTTATTAGAAAAAGAGGTTCAAGCCTTTTTGCCTAATGTAATCGATATTCAGTCTGTTGCCAATTTACCATGTGAGTTACCCATTGATGCTTCTATAGAATTTGGAGACCAATTGATACGTCATGTATTACCTAGTTTATTGGTTGAGGATAGCGAAAACATAATCAAATCAGCTACCATTGCTGAAGCGGGTAAATTGAATGATAAATTTAAATACTTAGAAGATTTTGTTGCTTAATCAACTATCAAATTGACAGCATTATAAAATTGGATTGATAATTGGCTTAAGTACAACATGGCAAAAAGAAGAAGTTTTAACAGCAACGGAAATTTAGATAAAGAACCAGAAAAAGTAAAAATCACTAAGGAAAGTTTAAAGGAAACTCTATTACTTTTTACCTATCTAAAACCCTACAGGGTAAAGTTTTTCCTGAGTTTGATTTTTATTGCATTGTCGGCATTTAGTACCATGATTTTTCCTTTTTTATTAGGAAAAATGATTGATGCAGCTGCCCCTGGTGTAAAAGTTGATTTGCCACAAAGTCAGATGAGCAGCGGCTTTGGCAGTTTTGATTTAAAAACTGTTCAGTGGGGATTGAATACCATTATTCTTTTGTTGTTCTTACAATTAACCGTTCAAATGATCTTCTCATTCATGAGGATTTATTTGTTAACTGAAGTGGGAGAACGCTCGCTAGCAGACATGCGAAAAGACTTATATGGTAAATTGATTTCTCAACCGATGTCGTTCTTTTCTGAACAAAGGGTGGGAGAGTTAAGCAGCAGAATCAGCAATGATTTATCGCAGATACAAGATGCTATTTCCTTTA
>JBMLPO010000127.1:6954-22049 GCA_049242065.1 Bacteroidia bacterium | reverse complement strand
TCTTTTTCGATGTATTGGCGGTATTCATTTAATGTAGTAGCACCAATACATTGTATTTCACCTCTTGCTAATGCTGGCTTAAACATATTAGATGCATCTAATGAGCCAGATGCTCCTCCAGCTCCAACAAGGGTATGAATTTCATCAATGAATAAAATGACATCTGGAGATTTTTCCAGTTCATTCATCACCGCTTTCATTCTTTCTTCAAATTGTCCGCGGTATTTGGTGCCAGCAACTAAACTAGCCAAATCCAACATCACAATCCTTTTTCCAAATAAAACTCTAGATACTTTCTTTTGAATAATTCGTAATGCTAAACCTTCAGCAATAGCCGTCTTACCAACACCTGGCTCGCCAATTAGAATAGGATTATTCTTTTTACGTCTTGAAAGTATTTGAGATACACGTTCAATTTCTTTTTCACGACCCACAATTGGGTCTAATTTACCCTCTTCTCCAGCCTTAGTTAAATCTCTTCCGAAATTATCTAATACGGGTGTTTTTGATTTTACATCTCCTTTTCGCGGAGTTTCAGTCCTGCGCTCTTCTGGAGCTTGACCAAAAAATTCTTCGTCTTCTGCCGGCATTTCGTTTTTTACCTCTGAAATATTGTTTTCGATGGCAGCCTTAAAAATGTCATAAGTTATGCCGTATTGACTTAAAATCTGTGACGCAAGGTTATCTTCATCACGCAATATTGACAGCAACAAGTGTTCTGTACCGATGATGTCTGTCTTAAATATTTTGGCCTCGAGATAAGTTATCTTAAGAACTTTCTCAGCCTGTTTGGTCAAAGGAATATTAACAAAATTAGTATTGTTAGTTGCTGATCCTCTGATATTATCTTCGATGGTTTTCTTCAGTCTTAGCGGGTCAATATCCAAGGCCTTTAATGTCTTCAGCGCTTTGCCATCTCCTTCTCGGATCAATCCGAGCAGCAAATGTTCTGTGCCAATATAATCATGCCCCAGACGAATGGCCTCTTCTCTGCTGTAAGAGATCACATCTTTCACACGTGGTGAGAATTTTGCCTCCATAATGCTATCTATTATTTAATGGAACTACAGTATCAAAAAGAGTTCCAAACTTGTTTCTGCAATTTAATAAGTTCTGTCAAATTATTCTACGTATTGGAACTTCAATTTCTACAAATTAAGGTGCATTTAACTTTAAATGACCAAAATCTTAGAAATGAGTTCGAGTAGATTCTAGAAATTTTACATTCAATTGCATTTGAAATCAAAAATTCAAGTTCAAATCTTTTATTTCAAGTGCTCACTCAAAATCTTATTCAACCATTTTAACATGGCAAACATTAAAATAGCTGCAATACCCAACAGCACAAAATTAACCAAAAAGAAATTGGCCTTATTTTCATAACCATCCCATAAGGTTGCTAATATTCCAGATAACTTATTACCCAAAGATGTAGCAAGGAACCAACCTCCCATCATGACTGCTGTAATTCTTTTAGGACTTAATTTGGAGACCAAACTTAAACCCATAGGACTTAAGAACAATTCACCTACAGTTACAACGCCATCTACACCAAACCACCATGCTGGTGAAACTTTAACAGAGCCATTGCTTCCAATATACACTGCTGCTACCATCACCAAAGTTGACAAGGCAGATATCAACAAACCCCACGCAATTTTTGAAGCAGTGCTCAAGTCCTTACCTCTTCTTTTATTCAACCAAACAAAAAATCCAACAACAACAGGGGTAAGTATAATCACCCAAAATGGATTGATACTTTGAAACAATTCTGTATTGAACAAATATACCTGCGTACCTTCTGTTGGTAATTTTTGGGTATCGGCATTTCTGAAATAAACAGGATAATCCCAAGTTTTTTGGGTAATTCCAGATTCTTTTACTACTTGGAATTTATCGTTGTATAAGGTAACTGAATCTTTTGCATAATTTAATTTTTCAGCTAAATACAAACTGCTAGCTACAGGTTGAACGGGTGCTGGAATTTCTCTATCTGTATAAAATTGAGCCCATGTTGTTAATGCCGTTCCATTTTGTTTAAACACAGCCCAGAACATAATAGATACAGCCATAATACTTAATAGTGCGGCCATTGGTTTTTTGTCTTCAATTGAAGCCTTTACATACAATCCAACATAAAATATAATAACCGGAATTGTTGCAAAAATGAAAGCATCAGTGCTGTCTGAACCGAAAATATTTCCAGGTATCATCCATGCTCCAATTCCAACTACTATTGCTGGTAAAAATACTTGTGCAAATATTCTTGCTAATGACATATCTCCTGGTTCAACAGCCTTTCTTATATCAGCATGACGATAATGACGAAGCCCAATTAAGAAAGTTGCTAGGCCTATAAACATGCCAATTCCTGCTGTTCCAAATGCATAACCCCAACCAAAACGATTGCGCATATAGGCTGCAAATAAATTACATACACAAGCTCCAATATTAATCCCCATATAGAAGATATTAAAACCAGAATCTTTTTGGTCTTTGTAGGCAGGCTCTGAATACAAATTCCCCAATAAGGTGGAGATATTCGGTTTAAAAAAGCCATTTCCTAGAATGATTAGAAACAAGGAAATATAAAAGAAGGTCAAGCCTGGCAATGCCAAACCCAAATAACCTAATCCCATTAAAACACCACCAATCAAGATAGAATTTTTATAACCTAAAACCCTATCAGCCAATAAGCCACCTAAAAAGGGTGTAAGAAAAACAAATGCAATGAATGTTCCATAGATATCAGCTGCTTCTTTTCTATCCATTCCCAATCCACCTTTTTCAATGGTTTCGGTAAGATATAGCTGAAAAATTCCAATCATTAAATAATAACCAAATCGCTCCCACATTTCTGTGAAGAACAAAAATCTTAAGCCTGAAGGATGTTTTTGATTCATATTGCAATTAAAGAAGTTTTTCGAAAATGCAGATAGAAAATAATAAGAAATAAAAAAGGTGAACATTTTTTCAAACGCTCACCTTTTATAATGTATTAAATATTACCAACTACCGCTAGATCCACCTCCGCCAAAACTTCCACCACCAAATCCTCCGAAACCACTATCTCCCCCACCGCCACTAAATCCACCACTTCCAAAACTTCCAAAAAATGGACCAGGTATTCCTCCTCCATAACCCCGGTTTCTGCGACCTCCACCTTTACTAAAAAATGCAATCAGTATGATAATTCCAACTACAAGTATTACTGGCCAACTCAAACCTTTTCCCGAATTTGAATCGGGTAAATCGTTGATGAATTCGCCAGCAGCAGCTCTAAAAATATAAGTTGTTGCTTCATCCAAACCACCATAATAATCAGATTGCTTAAATGCAGGTTTCATTACCTGGTTAATGATTCTCTTTGTTAATGCATCGGTAATTGTAGCCTCCATTCCATAACCAACATGAATTCTCATCTTTCTATCTGAAATAGCTACATAAATAAGAACACCATTGTTTCTTCCTTTTACACCTATTCCCCAGTCTGTAGCCAAACGCTGGCAGTAATCAAAAATATCATCACCTTCTAAACTATTTTCAATTACTATGGCAACTTGTGTTGAAGTAGAGTCATTGTAGGCTTTTAATTTCGATTCAAGATTTTCAACTTGAGATGCATCTAAAACTCCCGCAAAATCATTCACTAATCTAGGAGGATTGGGACTTGCTGGAATATCTTTTGCAAAAACAGATAAACTCAGAAATACTGCTATAATAACACCAAATAATTTCCTCATTTCTGTTCTCCTCCAAAAGATATTTCATTACTCAATTCATTGGTATCATTAGATTGATAAGGGAAAAACTCTTTTAACTTTACACCAATATCTCCTATCACTTCAATTAAACCATTTAAATATTCTGATTTAGAAAAGTAGTTCTTCATCGTATCTCTTTCTGCATCCCAAAATGAAAAACCCACCTTTTCATGAATTCCTTTATCTCCAATGATGGCAAAAACTTTTGACTCATATGCCAAATAAATTAATACACCATTTTGCAATTCTGTTGCATGCATTCCCAATAATGAGAATACTTCTTTTGCCCTATCCTCTGGATTTTTATCACATGATGGTTCAACATGAACTCTTATTTCACCAGAGGTATTTAACTCGGCTGATTGGATGGCTTTTATCAGCAAATCTTGTTCCTGCTGAGTAAAAAATATTTTTGACATAGAATAGGCTTAAAAATAAAATCAGGTTTACCAGGAATAACCCAATAAACCTGACTTAAATAAAAATAAATCTATATTAAAATTCAACTTTAGGAGCCTTTTCTGCGGCAGCATCTGCCTCAAAATATCCTTTCTTATCAAATCCTAACATACCTGCAAAAAGTACTTGAGGGAATTTTCTGATATAGGAATTATAATCATTAACAGCAGTATTGAAATTATCTCTTTCTACTTTGATTCTATTCTCTGTTCCTTCTATTTGACTTTGCAATTCACTAAAATTCTCAGTAGCTTTTAATTGAGGATATTGCTCTGATACCATCATTAATCTTCCTAATGCCTGACTTAACTCACCTTGAGAAGACTGAAATTTCTTCAAACTTTCAGGTGTTAATTTTTCTGGATCAACTGTAATTTGTGTAGCTTTTGCTCTTGCTTCAATTACAGCTGTTAAAGTTTGCTGTTCAAAATTAGCAGCTCCTTTTACTGTTGCAACCAAATTAGGTATCAGGTCTAAACGTCTTTGGTAAGCACTTTGAACATTCGCCCAGGCTTTGGTAGTACCTTCCTGTTTAGTAACCATACTATTGTATGAGCCACATCCGCTCATTAACAACAATACTACTGCAGCAACAATTGCCAACAAAATAATCGTTCCTTTATTCATGTTTATGATTTTTAATTACAGAATGCTAAGATACAAATTAACTGCCAACTAATAATAACCTGACAAAATGTACCTTCTATTTGAAGAATGGTAAAAATTAGTGCTGAATCTCAAAAAAAATAATCTGAAAAATCCAGACTCGCTTTTTTCTCGTATCTGTCTCTAAACATTGAAACATGAAACAGAAAAAAAACTACAAATTTATTTTTATGGGATTGGGTTTTATGATCCTACTAAGTGCATTTTCTATCAAAGCACATATTCTTATGGTTAAACATGAAAACAAAAACAAAATCCCCTATCAATTAAGTCGGATTGATATTCAATCTAAGTTAAACCCAAGAAAAGCCCTTTCTATCAAAGAAAGTATTATGCAAATCCAAGGTGTTCAAAATGCCATTTTAAATGAAGAAGAAGGCATTTTGGTTTTTATACACAATAAAAATACCGTTAGCTCTAAAAGCATTTTCGATAAAATCACAAACGAACAAAACATCATCGCAAAGCAGCATATAACAGATGCGAGTGCAATGCAGGGTTCTTGTCCAGTTTCATTCAATGAGGACTTTTCATTTAAAGCCCTTTACCTAAGCATCTTTCACAATAAATAAATAATACAAACATGAAAAAATTTACTTTTCAAATTCTATCCATGCTTTTTATCTGCTTGCTAGCTACTGCTTGTTCTAAAAAAGAAGAAACTAGTAATCCTGTTACTCCTGCTCCTTCTTTATATGAACAGGTGGGTGGAACTACCTTAGTTGACGACCCTAACAATCCCAGCAAAACAATTGAAAAAGGTCGATTAACTCTGAGAGCTGTGGTGGATAGTTCAATTCTTGTTATTGCAGCTGATCCTCAAATGGCCAAGTACTTTCCTGTTTTATTTGCTGAATTGGGCAATGGAAATATAACTGGCCTTAGCGCTTTAAGTAAAAATTTTACTGATTTTATGTGCACTGCAACTGGATGCAAAAATTCATCTTATGCTTACTCTGGAATGAACATGAAAGATGCCCATGATCCTGCCAAAAACAATCGGATGGGCATGAAGGCAGATAAAGCCGATTTCGACAAATTTGTAGGTGATATTGGCATAGGACTAGCAAAAAATGGAGTTACTTCTGCCAATGCAAAAAAACTAGTTGACGACTTAGTAGCCTTGTTGTATACAACCGAAGCAGACATTGTTCAAAGATAAGTAAGGGGCTTACTCTGAACATTCATCTCCCTCATTTGCTGCAGGGAAATGCTAGAGAAAATCAGGGCTTTTTGTAATTCAAAATTGCAGAAAGCCGATTTTCTTTCTATTCTAAATTACAGATTATTAAACCTTTACTCAATCCAATTTCCTCATATAAAAGCCTTTGAATAGTTTTATTCAAAAGGCTTTTTTGTTGTAAAGCCATAATCCGTGAAATTCCCTATCTTGGCAGCGGAAATTTTGAAGACGTATGATTTTTAACGCAGATTGTAAACACTACAAAGGACATATTCCTTGCAAGCCACATAAACAGGAAGCTTACCATTGTGATACTTGTCCTGTATATACCAAAGTTACGAAAAGAATCCTGATCATTAAGTTAGGTGCAATCGGTGATGTCATCAGAACAACTCCATTGGTAGTAAAATATAAAAACATGTACCCAGATTGTAAAATCACTTGGTTAACATGGACTCCAGATATTTTACCATCATCACAAGTAGATGAAATTTTAAAATGGGACCACAATTCAATTTTATACGTGCAACATGCTAGTTGGGATATTGCCATTAATCTCGACAAAGAAAAAGAAGCGGGTGCTCTATTGAAAATTGTTGATGCCAAAGAGAAATACGGATATGTATTAAAAGACAATGAAATTCAACCATACAATGAACTTGCAAACCACAAGTTTGCAACTGGTATGTTTGATGATACCTCTAAAGCTAATACCAAATCCTACTTACAAGAAATATTTGAAATCTGCGGCCTTACTCATCAAGGTGAACCCTATTTAATGGATACACATGATGACAAAGCTTACAAATGGAACCTTCCTGCAGGTAAAAAAATTATTGGTATGAATACAGGTTGTGGAGGTAGATGGACCACACGTTTGTGGAGTATTGACAAATGGGTTGAATTGGTTGCACTTGTTCAAAAACAATATCCAGATGCTTATATCCTCTTATTAGGTGGTGAGGCAGAAGATGCTAGAAACAAAGAAATACAAGCTCGCTCTGGTGCCAACTATTTAGGTTATTACTCCTTATTTGAGTTCATTAATTTGGTGAATCATTGTCATTTGGTTGTTACGCAGGTAACAATGGGTATGCATATTACCCTTGCCTTAGGAAAGAAGATTGTATTAATGAACAATATCTTTAATCCTTATGAATTTGATTTATTTGGAAAAGGAGAAATTGTTGCTCCTAATAAATCTTGTAAATGCTTTTATAGAGGTTCATGTATTGATGGCACCAGTTGTATGGAAGACCTCCCTGCTCAAAAAATAGCAGATGCAGTTGCCCGACATTTTTAGCATTACTTGAACCTTATTTTAGCAATTCTTCCATTGGCTCCGGCCAAAACAATGAGCTTTCCTCTTTTGGCTTTTCTTACTACATGAAAAGAATCTTGACTCAAATTCTTCCAATATTTTTCGACACCAGTACTAGCTGAAATATCGACTCCAGAGGTGCCGCAACATATCAAGTAATAAGAATTAATCGATTCAACACATGATCGATAACCATGTGTATTTTGCACATACTTTTTCCTAAACCACAAAGGAGGATTACTTCTGAACCATGCAGAATTTGATAAATCCTCCTCTAAGCTGTCCTGCAAATAATCACCACCAACAAAACAAAAAAGTCCTTCATTGTATTCATCTTTTTCTAAAGCAGCAAATGAAAAGGCTCCTTGTGAGTTTTTCCCTTGAACAATTGGAATATCAGTAATATCCCATTTTTTATTTTGCTTATGATAATAATAAAATCGTGAAACAGCTCCACCACTAACAAAAGCAAAATCACCGTTTTTTAAACAACGTATACTGGTTCCACTAGCGGCAAAGGCGGCTTCTCCCTCTTTAGTTAATGGCATAGAGGATACATCAAATTCTTTCCATGTTTTACCTCCATCATTTGTTGTCATGATAAAAAAATGTCCGTTTATTGGATCTCCAAACACTACTCCTTGCCTTGCATTCCAAAAATCCATTCCATCTAAAAACACAGCTGAATCAGCGCTTCTAAATGATTCTTTCCAGCTTAGACCTCCATCTTCTGTGTATAAAATCAATGCAGGAAATCCAGAACTCATCATCACAGCCTTTTTTTCTGAAAATGCTTCTATGTCTCTAAAATCAGATTTTTTATACTTCTCTAATTGGTGGAAACTTGTATTTTGTAATGCATTCTTACTCTTTCCAAAAACACCCTTGCTACCAGAAAACCATACAAGCTCGTCATGAACAACAGATAGTCCTCGGATAGATGTTTTATTCAACTCCAATCCCGAATCAACTAATATACTTTGTGGACTAGGATATTCTATTAGCGTTTGCGAAAAGCCGAATTTCCACACAATAAGAAATAAAAGAGTAAATAACTTGTGCATCAATCAAAAATAAGATTCTTTATTTTGCTTTAAGCATTCACTTCATGAATTACCTAAAAAAAATTATTCTATTATACTTTTTGATTTTATTATCATCCTGTGAGGAATCAACTCCTGTTATAAATTATAGTCTTTCTTCTAATACTAGTGTAAATGTGCAAAAGGAATCCAATCCAGATGAACAGTATTCGGAGTGGAATGGCATGTGGGTAAAAGGAAAAAATTATGATATCACAAGTATCAATATCAGCAATGCAAATGAAAACGGTTTTGAATTTGCTTTGAATGGTTCTTATGGTGGGAACTTAGGAGAACTTAGTGGTAAAGCAATGATAACTGAAAAAGGAGAAGGCTTTTTTTCAAGTGCAGAAAATGGATTGTGTGAATTGTACTTCATTCGAAATAAAAAAGGTATTTTGATTAAAGCTGCTAGTCATGAATGTGGCGCAGGTATGGGTGTAAGGTATGATGGTCAATATGTTTTCAGTTCAAAAAAAGATGAAACAGAAGTGGAACTAAGTTTTATTGGTCTTGGTCTTGTGAAGAATCAAGAACAGTCGAAACTCTTGGAGAATTTGGTTGGTGCCGATAAAGACCTATTTTTGACATCAAGTCATCAAATAAGAAATCTGCCAATTGATGTTGAAACAGGTGCTAAAGTAAAAAGCTCAGGTGTTGCAGGGCTTTATGGCGAAATGGAAAATATTATATTGGTAAATGGTAATCAAATTTGGGCTGCGGTAATTGATGCAGAAAAAGGAGAAATTCATTATTATACCAATGTGGAAGAATGGAAACAAAAACTGCCTGCTTCCATAAAAAATTGGTCTGAGGCTATTCCAAATAAAACATTAATCTATTCGAGTAAAGATGGCAAGAATTAAATTAGATTTACCTCAATACCTAAGATTCTCCACCTTGATTAAAGTGCGAATTTCAGATATTAATTATGGAAACCACTTAAGCAATGATGCCTATTTAAGTATGATTCACGAAGCTAGGATGCAGTTCTTTCAATCGTTTAATTATTCCGAAAAAAACTTAGGTGGTGTGGCTGTAATTATGGGTGATGTTGCCATAGTTTATAAAAAGGAATGTTATTATGGCGAAGAATTAAAAATTGAGGTAGATGCTGGTGATTTAGGAGCGAGAAGTTTCGACCTATATTACCGCTTCATAAAAGAAGACAATTCCATTGCCTGTGAAGCAAAAACAGGAATGGTTTGTTATGATTATACAGCAGCCAAAACTGTTGCAATTCCTGAAGATGTCAGGGAATTATTTAGTGGAGAAAAACTCTCATGAAGAAAAAAAAGAACCCGGATTTGTTTAAAAACAAAATCCAAAAAATATTTATAGAGGCTGGAAGAAAGGTCTTGAATTATAAACAAGTTGCCTCCCGTCTAGGTATTGAAAGTAGTGAAGGCAGAAATGAAATCATTGCTGCAATTAAACAATTAGTAAAGGAACAAGTATTAGAGGAAATTGACCCTGGAAGATTTGTAATCACTTTTGTACATCAGTTTATTGAAGGTAGAATTGATATGACCCAAAACGGTGCTGCTTTTGTGATTCCTGATGATGGTTCAGATGATATTTATATTTCACCAGATTTAATCAACACGGCTTTAAACGGCGATAAAGTAAAGGTTTCCTTATTGGCTCAAAGACCTGGCACAAAAAAATCAGGAGAGGTGATTGAGATCATCAAACGAGATAAGGAACAATTTGTAGGTATTTTACAAGTACATGCTTATTATGGTTTTCTTGCCACTGACGATAAAAAAATGCACGTCGATATTTTCATCCCTAAAGATAAATTTGGTGGTGCAAAAAATGGAGATAAGGCCATTGCAAGAATAACAGAATGGAATGCTGATACTCAAAATCCAGTTGGTGAAATCATTGCAGTGCTTGGTAAGCCAGGCGAGCATGAAACTGAAATGAATGCCATTGTCGCAGAATTTGGATTCGCATCAAAATTCCCTGAGGAAGTTGAATTGGAAGCCGAAAAAATTTCAGATAAAATCAGCAAAGAAGAAATCAGATCTAGAAGAGATTTTAGAGATACCCTCACTTTTACCATCGACCCAGAAGATGCAAAAGATTTTGATGATGCGATTTCATTTAAAGAAGTACAAACAGGTTTATATGAAATTGGAGTTCATATTGCTGACGTATCTCACTACGTAACTAAAGGCTCTAAACTCAATGAAGAAGCCATCAGAAGAGGAACTTCTGTGTACTTAGTAGATAGAACCATTCCGATGTTACCAGAGAAATTATCAAATGGCCTTTGTTCTTTAAGACCCAATGAAGATAAATTAACCTTTAGCGTGGTGGTTTTAATGAATGATCAAGCAGAGGTAATTGAAACTTGGTATGGAAAAACCATCATACATTCACGCAGAAGATTCACTTACGAAGAAGCTCAAACGCGCTTAGAAACAGGTGAAGGTGATTTGGCAAAAGAATTGAATATCATCAATAACTTAGCTAAAATACTAAAAGAACAAAGATTCTCTAAAGGCGCCATTAGCTTCGAAACACAGGAAGTAAAATTTAGATTAGATGCCAATTTTAAACCTGTTGATGTGTACCTAAAAGTAAGAAAGGATGCTCATAAATTAATTGAGGAGTTTATGTTACTTGCCAATAGAAAGGTAGCAGAATATGCAAGTAAACTTAAACAAGGTGAAGAAAAGAAAACCTTTGTATACCGCGTGCACGAAGAACCTAGCGAAGACAAACTGAGTCAGTTCAACATTTTCGCATCTCGCTTTGGTTATAAAATCATGACTTCAGGAATAAAAGCCATAGCCAAATCATTCAATAAATTATTGGAAGATGTGGAAGGAAAACCTGAACAAAATTTAGTCCAAAGCCAAGCCATTCGAACCATGAGTAAGGCTTATTATACAACTCATAAAACCTTGCATTATGGATTGGCATTCGACCATTATACACACTTCACATCTCCTATTAGAAGGTATCCCGATTTGATTGCACACCGCTTGTTATTTGAATATTTAAACAAAGGAAAATCAGCTTCAGAAAAAGAAATTGAAGAGCTTTGCAAACAATCCTCTGCTATGGAAGTAAAAGCTGCAGATGCTGAAAGAGCAAGTGTTCGATATAAACAAGTTGAATACATTAGTGATTTTATTGGTGAGGAATTTGATGGCATCATTTCTGGTGTAACTGATTGGGGTGTTTATGTAGAAATATCTCAGTTCAAAGCAGAGGGCTTAATTAGAATTCAAAACTTGGGTGATGATTACTTTGAATATGATGAAGTAAACAAGTGTATTGTTGGAAGAAGCACGCGTAAAAAACTATCTCTCGGTGATCCTTTACGTGTACTAGTTGTTGCTGCCGATATCTTTAAACGTCAAATTGATTTGGCTTTAGTGGATGGTAATATTCGCAAATCATTCAAAGCTACTTTTGATAAACAAAACAGAAAGAAAGATAAAAAAGGTAAATCACAAGCTAGAAAGAGGAAAAGATAATGCCGTTTATTCATTGTGATTTTAAGGGAAATTCATTTTCAAAAAATGGACATTTTGAAACCATTTACCCTGCCCTTTTTAGAAAGACAATTGTTCCATACCAAAGAGAAAGAATCCATTTGAATGATGGTGATTTTTTAGATTTGGATTTATTAAAAAATGAAAACTCCCCCATCATCATTTTATTTCATGGCTTGGAGGGCAGCTCTGATTCACAGTATATCAAAGGTTTCTCCAAATCATTTTTCGAAATTGGATTCACTACAGTTGCAGTAAATTTTAGGTCGTGCAGTGGCATTTTAAACAATCAACTCCGCTCTTACCACAGCGGTGCTACTGATGATATTCATGAAGTGATGCAATACATTTCCAATAGATTTCCGCATTCAGATATGTACGCATTGGGTTTTAGTTTAGGCGGAAATGCTTTGCTGAAATACACTTGTGATTTAGAACATCCATTGCCAAGCAATTTAAAGAAAGTTGCAGCAGTTTCTGTTCCAATAGATTTAGCAGCTTCCTCCCGCCAACTCGAGAGCTTTTCGAACAAAGTTTATATGCAAAGATTTTTGAAAAGCCTGAATAATAAAATGAGGGAAAAAGAAAAACAATTTCCGGGGACCATTAGCACCAAAGGCATTGAAAAAATAAAAACATTTCATGAATGGGATTCGGAATTTACAGCGCCCATCCATGGATTCAAGGACTCAAAAGACTATTACCAAAAATGTAGTGCGCTACAATTCCTCCACCAAGCGCCAATTCCTACATTGCTGCTAAATGCGGCAAATGACCCCTTTTTAGCAAAATCATGTTTCCCTAAAACAATTTCAGAACAATCAAACTTATTTCATCTAATGTATTCTGATTTTGGTGGTCATGTTGGATTTGCGCATGCAAAAGCAAATGGAAGCTATGAACACGAAAGAAGAATTCATGAATTTTTCGGAACACAGAAAAGAATCAATTAAGTTTACAAAAAATTAAATCTCAGTGAAAAGTTATTCAGAGTTACTTCAAATCATCAATAAAAAAATAAGTGAAACTTCTTATGGCACTTATCCAAATGAGTTATACGAGCCCATCACATATATGATGTCTTTAGGCGGTAAACGCTTAAGGCCTGTATTAACCCTAATGGCTTGTGATATGTTTGAGCAAGATGTTGAAAAAGCTTTAAATGCTGCATTGGCCGTTGAAGTATTTCATAATTTCACACTGGTACATGATGATATCATGGACAATGCTCCTTTAAGAAGAGGCAAAGAAACGGTGTATAAAAAATGGAATATGCCTGTTGCCATTTTAGCTGGAGATTTAATGATGATTAAGGCAACTGACTTCTTGTGTGAAACAGACTGTTCGGATATCAAAAGTTTGATTTTTTTATTCAATAAAACAGCTAGGGAAGTTTGTGAAGGGCAGCAAATCGACATGAACTTTGAGGTAAATGAAAAGGTGACTCATGAGGAATACATCCAAATGATCAGCTTAAAAACTGCAGTTCTACTTGGAGCTTCCTTGCAGTTAGGAGCTATGATTGCCGGAGCTTCTAAAGAGGCATCTGAACACCTCTATGAATTCGGTAAAAATATTGGGATTGCTTTTCAAATTCAAGATGATATTTTAGATAGTTTTGGAGATGGCTCAGTAACCGGAAAACAAGTAGGTGGCGATATAGCATCCAACAAGAAAACACTCTTACTAATTGAATTATTGGAATCTGCTCATAAAGATGATAAAAAATTGTTGTTAGAATTATTCAAAGAATCAGACCATAACAAAAAGATCACTGAAACTTTAAGATTGTATGATAAATACCAAATCAGACAATTTGCAGAATCAAAGAAACAAACTTATTTAACGATTGCTATGCAACATTTACATGCAATAGGTTTAGAGAAAGATAAAACTGAAATATTAGAAAAAACCGCTTTGGATTTGATGGAGAGAATGTCTTAAATCGAAACAAAAACTACCACTTCTTTTATACTTGAATTGTTTTCCATTTACCTCTATAAAAGAAGTAACTTGAAATGATAGCCATGATTGTTTCAGCAATTGGTATAGCCCAGAATACGCCATCTGGGCCCATTCCCAATGGTTTAGCGAGATAATACGCCAGTGGTATTTGAATGAGCCAAAAACCAATTATAAAAATATAAGTTGGAGTTTTGGTATCCCCTGCTCCATTTAAAGCTTGTGTCATTACCATTCCGATGCCATAAAATAAGTAACCATAGGCAATGATTTCTAATGCTTTTGATCCAATACGAATCAAATTTGCATCTTGAGTATAAAAGCCAATAATGGCTTCTGAAAAAAACACAAATAACAACATCACAATTCCCATAAAAGCACCATTGTAAATCGCGCTTAATCTTACACTAGCAACAACCCTTTCTGGTTTACCTGCACCAAGATTTTGCCCTACTAAAGTTGCAGCGGCATTACTTAAGCCCCATGCAGGAAGAATAAAAAACACCACATTACGAATGGCTATTTGATAGGCGGCAGAAGCTTCAGTTCCTCCTGTTTCTGCAACTAATTTAGAAAGTACAATCCAACTTCCACTAGAGATAAAAAACTGAAACGTAGCTGGCCATCCAATTTGAAAAATCGACTTGATTAAATCGAAGCGAATTCGAAAATGCCTCCCATTTATTTTGATAAGTCCTTTTTGATTCACCAATTGAAAAACTTGATAAACCACACCACAACTTCTTCCAATTAAGGTTGCCAAAGCCGCACCTAATATTCCATATTGATAAATGAGAATGGGGCATAAAACGATATTCGCTAGACTAGCAATCCATAAACTCTTCATGGCAATTGCAGCATTACCTGCTCCTCTGAAAATACCATTGATCATGAACAATAGTATGATAGATAAACTTCCTCCCATCATCACTTTGGTAAAGATAAGGCCCTCTTGAACCAGCGTATTGGATGCCCCCATGAAGAACAGAAGGTCTGAAGAAAAGTAAATCCCCAAAGCCCCAAAAATGATTCCTAAAACAATTGAAAGTAAAATGGCTTGTGCTGCCGAATCGGCTGCTTGGTCTAAGTGTTTTTCCCCAACTCTTCTCGCAATAATGGCTGTGGCAGCGGTGCTAATTCCCATTG
>JBMLPO010000127.1:0-6944 GCA_049242065.1 Bacteroidia bacterium | reverse complement strand
TGTTTATATTTGTTGGACCCCAAATATAATCCAAATTCTGGTTGTGTCAGCGTTGATAATCCCAATTTAATTTTAATAAATAATACAAATAAACGACTCTGTTAAGCCAACAGTAGCAATGGCATTAGACCCTAAGCTACCCACAAAATACATATCAACTACTGCAAATACACTTTCAAGACTCAATTCAAGAATCATGGGAATGGCTAGTAAAAAAACAGCTGAACGAATGGGAATATTGGTATAATCAACATCCTCCCCATTCAATGATAACCTGATGACTCTTAAAACTCTTTTCATTTGATTCGGGGAAAATACTTGAATCAATGGCAAGACCCAAATTTGGATTCTTAATAAATCTACATTTAAATAAATAAGATATCAATCCATAAACTTTTCATATTTTCACAACAAATCTATTTTATGAAAATCAGAAATATCTTTTTCGTATTGCTTTCATCTTTGGGACTAAATCTCTTTGCTCAAGAAAATCTCAGTTACCAAAAACCTTCTGCTGAAATTTTAACCCTTGCCGACTATGAAAGAGCTCCTTCAGTTAGCATGAATGCTAAAAAAGAATACCTGATTTTCTCCTATCGAAACACTTATAAAACCCTTGATGACTTAAACCAAGAGGAGATGCGCTTAGGTGGATTACGCATCAATCCAATTACCAATATTTCAAGTAGCATTACTTATGTTAATAACTTAAGAATGCGCAAAATCAATGAAAAAGACATTCGTGATATCAAAGGTCTTCCTTCAAATGCAAAACTTGCATACATGAGTTTTAGTCCCGATGAAAAATACATGGCCTTTACCCATACTACTTCCAATGGTGTTGAATTATGGCTTTTACATTTGGAGTCGGCAACAGTGAAAAGAATTTGTGATGCAACACTCAATGCTAATTTAGGCTCTCCTTTTACTTGGACAGCCGATTCAAAGTTTTTGTTATGTAAGAACTTACCTAGCAATAGAGCATCCCTCATCGATCCTAAAAAAGATTTACCTAAAGGACCAACAGTTTCTAATAGCGATGGAAGTAAATCACAAAACAGAACATTTCAAGATTTATTAAAGAACAAAACAGATGAAATTAATTTTGAAAACCTCCTTACTTCTGAACTCAATTTGATTGCATTAGATGGAACAAAAACCCCATTTAAAAAAGCTGATATGTATATAGGTGAATCTTATTCTCCTGATGGAAAATACTTGATGATAACTAAACTAGAAAAACCCTTTTCCTATATTGTTCCATTGAGTCGTTTCCCTCAAAAATCCTACGTATTTGACCAATCAGGAAATGAAATCAAATTGGTAAATGATGTACCTCTGAATGAAATCATGCCTAAAGGATTTTCGTCTGTAAGAAAAGGAAAAAGAAACATGGCTTGGCGAAGTGATAAAGCAGCTGAACTTTATTTTGTGGAAGCATTGGATGATGGTGATCAGGCAAAAAAAGTTGATTTCAGAGATGAACTTTTTGTTTGGACCGCACCTTTTTCTGATGCACCAAAAAGTATTTTTAAAACCAAACAAAGATTTTCAGGAATCAGTTGGGGCACTGAAAATTTAGCGATTGTAAGTGATATGTGGTACGATACTAGAAATACCATCACTTATGTAATCAATCCTTCAAACCCCAATCAACCAGCCAAAGAATTATACAACAGAAATTACCAAGATGTCTATTCCGACCCAGGCGCATTTGAAACAAAAAAGAATGAATGGGGCCGCCAAATCTTAGCTATTGAAAACAATAAATTGTTCTTAATCGGAGATGGATTTACCAGTAAGGGTCAGTTTCCTTTTATTGATGAATTAGATATCAATACATTTAAGACCAAGCGCATTTACACATCTAATATCCCAAATAAAAAAGAAGATATTTTATCCATTGAAGATTTCAAAAAAGGAATGGCTTTGGTACAAATACAATCAAAAACAGACTTCCCCAATTACTATTTTAGAACCTATTCAAGCAAAGCCAAACCAATTCAACTAACTTTCTTTAACAATCCATTTGAAAGCATCAAAAATGTATCAAAAGAATTGATTCATTATAAAAGAAAAGATGGTGTTGAATTAACAGGAACCTTATACTTACCTGCCAATTATGATAAAACCAAAAAAGAAAAATTACCTCTTTTAATCTGGGCTTATCCAACAGAATACAAAGACAAAAACTCTGCAGGACAAAACACCCAAAATCCTAACGAATTTACCTTTCCAAATTATGGCTCTTTTGTTTATTGGGTAAGTAAAGGATATGCAGTTTTGGATGATGCTGCTTTTCCAATTATTGGTGAAGGTAAAACAGAACCCAATGATAATTTCATGGAACAACTCGTGTGGAATGCTGAAGCAGCAATTGAAGCTGTAAACAATATGGGTTATATCAATCCTAAAAAAGTAGCAGTTGG
The DNA here is from genome assembly GCA_049242065.1 of Bacteroidia bacterium. GTDB lineage: Bacteria > Bacteroidota > Bacteroidia > UKL13-3 > UKL13-3 > CAISCU01. The sequence goes on along the minus strand of JBMLPO010000127.1, from coordinate 4,515 downwards.
TGGTCATTCTTATGGAGCCTTCATGACAGCCAATTTATTGACACATTCCAATTTATTTGCCTGTGGTATTGCCAGAAGTGGAGCTTATAACAGAACATTAACTCCATTTGGATTTCAAAGTGAACAAAGAAATTATTGGGATGTACCTGAAGTTTACAATACCATGTCTCCATTTATGAACGCACATAAAATGAAAACTCCTATGTTGTTGGTACATGGAGATGCTGATAACAATCCAGGAACATTTACCCTACAAACAGAAAGGTATTTCCAAGCATTAAAAGGATTGGGTGCTCCAGTTAGAATGGTATTGTTACCAAAAGAATCGCATGGTTATGCCGCTAAAGAAAACATCCTACATTTATTATGGGAACAAGATCAATTTTTAGAAAAATATTTGAAGAGATAAATAATTCGATTTGAATTGTTCTTCACGATTTAATCCAAATCAAAAACATATTTAGATTCCCAGCTTTCGCCGTTGTGCTTAAACAAGGTCATCTTGTCTGCTAGAAAGCCTCCATGTATTTCCTTGGTTTTAATTTTATTCCATGCTTTTACCACACAACCTTTTTCTAAATCCCTGTGTGCTATTTTTATATTGGAAAAAGGTTCAGTACTTGCACTAGGCGTAATTTTGTTTACAAATCCTTGTATGCATTGATTCAAATCTTCATTTGATTCAATTTTAGCATAAATGAGTTCATTCTCTTTATCGCAAACCAAATCAGCAATTTCTATAACCTGGGAATAACAATTTTGAACAGCAGTTTTAATTTGGTGCACCAATAAATACTCTTCAGAGTCCTTCCAAAAAAATTCAGGTACCACTTCAATATGGGGTGGAAGTGCATTCTCTGGTTGCAAAAACTTATCTATCATCAGGCGCATTTCATCCATAATACCTATGGTAGGCTGTGGAGGACAAATGGCTAGAAGATACTTAGTTTTCATATTTTGTTTGAGGCCACAAAATACAATTTGATTGTATAGCTGAATTCACACAATTCTTAAAAATGGAGACTTTTGTTTGAATAGCAATTAGACTAGGATATTCTGCCCCATTTGGCATTTTTTTGGTATAGAGCAAAGTAATGACTCAATGATTTATTCACATCTTTTTCCAAATTAATATCATTCTCTAACACTAATTTAGCTTCATTCCGCGCTTGTTCTATCAAAACATGGTCTGCTGAGATGTCTGCAATTTTCAAATCTAAGCTACCACTTTGAGCTGTTCCTTCTAATTCTCCAGGACCTCTTAACTTCAAATCCACCTCTGCAATTTTAAATCCATCAGTGGTTTCTGTCATGGTCTTTAAACGCAAACGAGCATCATTGCTTAATTCATGTCCGCTCATTAAAATACAATACGATTGATCTGCACCTCTACCAACTCTTCCTCTTAATTGATGTAATTGAGATAAGCCAAATTTTTCAGCACTTTCTATAATCATGACAGATGCATTGGGTACATTTACACCTACTTCAATTACGGTAGTTGCTACCATGATTTGTGTTTCACCTCGCACAAATCTTTGCATTTCAAAATCTTTGTCTGTGGCTTTTAATTTACCATGAACCATACTCACTGCATACTTGGGTGCAGTAAACTCTTTGATGATGCTTTCAAAACCATCAACCAAACTTTTATAGGTTAGCTTTTCTGATTCTTCAATCAAGGGGTAAACAATATATACTTGTCGGCCTAATTGTATTTGTTGTTTGATGAATCCATATACCTGTAACCTACTGGCATCAAATCGATGCAGGGTTTGTATAGGTTTTCTTCCTGCGGGTAGTTCATCAATAATGGAGGTATCTAAATCTCCATAAAGTGTCATGGCCAATGTTCTAGGAATGGGAGTGGCTGTCATCACCAATACATGTGGCGGATAGTTATTCTTTTTCCAAAGTCTAGCTCTTTGCTCTACCCCAAAACGATGTTGCTCATCTACAATAGCCATCCCTAAGTTTTTGAAAACAACTTTGTCTTCTATCAATGCATGTGTTCCAACCAAAATATGTAATGCTCCCGATTCCAAATCCAATGCAATTTGTTTGCGTTCTTTGGTTTTTGTTGAGCCTGTTAACAATGCCACTTTAACGGGCATGTCTTTTAATAATGAAACCAATGTTTGGTAATGCTGTTGTGCCAAAATTTCTGTTGGAGCCATCATACAAGCTTGGTAATTGTTATCGAGAGCCATGAGCATACACATCAAAGCCACAACAGTTTTACCACTTCCTACATCACCTTGTAAAAGTCTGTTCATCTGAACACCTCTTTTTACATCTGCACGAATTTCTTTTAGAACCCTCTTTTGAGCATTGGTTAACTCAAAGGGCAAATACGAATTATAAAAAGTATTAAAGTATTCACCAATCTGTTCAAGCCTAATTCCATTAATAACTTGAGTTCTCTTCATTTTATAACGAAGCAAACGCAATTGAATAAAAAAGAGTTCCTCGAATTTCAATCGGTGTTCTGCTTTTCCAAGACTATCTAAATGATCTGGAAAATGAACTTGTTTAAAAGCCTCTACTCTGCTTAAAAATTGGTATTTGGAAAGTATTTGCGAAGGAATGTTTTCAGCCAGTTCAAAACGAGGATCTGCCATCACACTATGAACCATTTTCATGATAGCTTTCGAGTCAATTCCTCGAGCTTTCATTTTCTCAGTACAAGTGTATAATGGCATGATGTGCAAGTATTTTTTATTTTGCAAATCCTCAGGCTCATCTAATGTTGGATGAACCATATTAAAACTTCCATTAAATTCTGATGGCTTACCAAATATGAGGTAAGTTTTATTGGCTTTTAGGTTTTCCTTCACCCATTTTACACCTTGAAACCAAACCAATTCTAGCACACCTGTTCCATCGTAAAACTCAGCTACCAATCGCGATGCGCGACCTTCTCCAATAGTTCTTAAATTTCCAATTGTACCCTTTAATTGAATATAGGCCAATCCTGCATCAATCTCCTTTACCTTGTAAATCCTACTTCTATCAATGTGTCGGTAAGGGAAATGAAAAATCAAATCATGAAACGTAAAAATCTCCAAGTCCTTCTTCAGCAATTCTGCTTTAGCCGGACCTACCCCTTTGAGGTATTCGATGGGAGTTTGTAAATACGCATTCATGAATCACGAAATAAAGTAAAAAGGCTGAAAATACTGAATTCTATCTGGCAGACTTATCCGCTGTGCTTTGTGAATGAGAAAACTAATCGAGACAAATTTTCGTTTTTCTGAAAATATTTACAATTGGTATTACATTCGCATTTACATGAAAACTCAAATCATTTACAAAGGACTCCTTGTATTCACTTTCTTACTCATTACACAATTCACGTTTGCTTCAAACCTTTTCCCTATAGAAAAAAAAGGAAAATGGGGCTATATGGATGAAAGCGGCAAAATGATTATCGATTTCAAATTTGATATTGCTGGCGAATTCAATGAAGGCTATGCAACTGTTGCATTAAACAGAATGCCTTGTGTAATTGATGAAAATGAAAACAGGATTATCGATACTGGCTTATATCAGTATATAGGTAATTTTTCTGAAGGTTTGGTTTCGGTAATGGACTATAAATTCAAACGTTTTTACCTCAATAACCAATCAAAAATCGTCATCAAATTGGCTGATGAAATTTATGATGCTGGTACCTTTCACAATGGCCTAGCTAGGGTGGGTAAAAAAGTAGAAATACATCAGAATAAATTTGGATTTGATATCAGCAATTTGGGTTATGTATTCACTTATATCAAAAAAGATGGAAGCTATTTAACTGATTTTATTTTTGATGACGCAGATGATTTCATTGAACCGGTAGCACGCGTCATGCAAGGCAAAAAGTTCGGACTTATCAACACTTCCGGCAAATTCTTAATCCAACCTAAGTACTCTAATATGAGTGTCTTTAATGAAGGATTAGCCGTGGTTGATGCAATGGGTTCTTATGGTTATATTGATACCAATGGAATTGAAATCATTAAACCTCAATTTGAATATGCAAAAGCATTTAGTAATGGTTTTGCCGCTGTTTCTGTTAAAGGGAAATTTGGATTCATAGATACAGAAGGTAAATTGGTTATACCTGCAAAATTCGATGATGTAAGGCCATTCGCAGAAGGAAGAGCTGCTGTTTTAGAAATGAATAAATGGGCCTTTGTTGATGAAAAAGGAAATTATATCTACCAACCTTATTTCGAAGAAGCCAGTTATTTCAATGAAGGTTTATGCCCTGTTAAACTAAAAGGTAAATGGGGCGCTATCGATAAACAAGGACATATATTAGTTCCATTCCAATTTGATTATGTGGGTATTTTCGAAAACGGCGTTGCTGAGGTAATTTATAGAGGCATTAATTTATATGTAGATTTGAGAGGCAATGTGCTGCCGAGATTGAATTAGTAGTTAGCTGTTGGCTGTTGGCTGCTGGCTGCTGGCTGCTGGCTGCTGGCTGCTGGCTGTTGGCTGTTGGCGGGGATTGTTCTAAAATGATTA
>JBMLPO010000126.1:0-6044 GCA_049242065.1 Bacteroidia bacterium | reverse complement strand
ATTGGCGAAGTTGTTGGTATTATGGGTCCAAATGGTTCAGGAAAAACGACCTTAATCAAATGTATACTGGGATTAACACAAGCCAATTCAGGTAAAATTACATTTGATTCGATACCGCAAGCCAATCAAGACCAATACAAAAAGGCATTCGGATATATGCCACAGATTGGACGCTATCCTGAAAACATGAAGATAATTGAGTTATTTGATTTGATAAAAAGTATGCGGGAGAATGATTTAGATAATTTGGATGAAGAACTTTGGTACTCCTTCAAATTAGATAAAATGAAGGAGCAGAAACTAGGTAGCTTATCAGGAGGAACCATTCAGAAAGTAAGTGCTGCCCTCGCCTATTTGTTTAAACCCAAAGTGATTGTATTAGATGAACCTACAGCTGGTTTAGATCCATTGGCAACAGAAATTTTAAAAGAGAAAATTTCAAAAGAAGCCAAAGAAAAAATCACATTAATTACCTCGCATATTCTAAGTGATTTGGAAGAATTAACAAGTCATATACTCTATTTAAACAAACAAAGTATTCTATTACACAGTTCGGTTGAAGACCTAAAAAACAAAGAAGGAAAACTTCAATTAAACAAATTGATTGCAGACCTTTTGAAAGATTAATATTTTGAAAAACCTCATCCAGTTTTTATTTTTAGATTTCCTGAAAAGCCGATTTATCATTGGATATCTTTTCCTCTTATTCCTGTTATCAGCGGGTTTGTTTGTATTCACAGAAGATCCTGATAAAGGAATGTTGGGAATTGGAAATATCATTTTACTAATTGTTCCATTAACAAGTTCATTGTTTACTACCATTAGTTTATACAACTCCTTTGATTTTACCAGGGTATTATTAACTCAAACCTTGAGTCGTAACAAAGTATTTATTGCCAATGTGCTTGCCATCAATATGGCTTTGGTTTTTGCCTTTTTATTTGGAGTTGGAATTCCATTTATTGCATTTGCCGAAACTGGGAAAATTTTCGTTTTTCTATTTTCAGGATTGATACTGAGTATTATTTTTTGCAATCTCTCAGCCATGGTAGTTTATAAATTACCTGACAAAGTAAAAGGCATAGGAACTGTATTATTTATCTGGTTATACTTTTCTATTATTTATGATGGACTGATGTTACTTTTTGTGCAAGCCATGTCAGATTACCCGATAGAAGAATATGCCATGGGATTATGTTTATTAAATCCAATTGATATGTGCAGGATATTAATCATGTTCAGCATGGATATCTCTGTCTTAATGGGTTTAACAGGAGCTGTTATCCAGCAGTTTTTAGGAAGTACAACTGGTTTTATCATCATCAGCTTCAGTTTAATAATCTGGATGATTGTTCCATTTTTACTGGCAAAAAACTATTTTGGAAAGAAAGACTTTTAGCATAATTCAGGCACCTATTTTACCTCAGCCATTTAATTAATTCAATCAACATGGCAGCATTGATAGTATGCCCTTCCTCATACAATTTCAATTCAGGTTTCAATCCTTTTTCTTTTAAAAATAAAGTAGCCTGATTAGCATATTCAACATTTAACACTGGGTCTGCATTACCATGAGTAATGAGTATCTTCAGGTTTTTCAATTTTTCTTTTGAAGCAAAATTTGGTTTATGTTCCTCCAGCATTCTACCACTCATTGCTGCAAATCCTTTTACTAAATCAGGTCTGCTCAATGCTACAGAATACGACATAATTGCACCCTGACTAAATCCACACAAATAAACCTGAGAGGCATCATATTTAAAATCTGACTTTAAGTTTTCTAAAAACTCAATCAACATGATTCTGGAAACCTCAGCCTGTTTGACATTGATATGAGGCTTTGAATTAATAAAATCAACCTGGTACCAAGCAAAGGATTCTTCACCTAAAACAAAAGGAGCACGTAAAGAAATGACATGGTATTTGTCGGGTATTTGAGATGCAAAAGAAAACAAATCTTTTTCATTACTTCCAACACCATGAAGTAAGATTAATAAGGGAGCCTTTTCATTTAAAGAAGAAGCTTTATGTAAGTAATACAAATTGGTTTTCTTAACAGGTTGATAAAAAAAATGAAGCAGAATAAACAAATAAGAGAAAACTAAATTCATCTTAAACCTTCTCTATTTTTAATGAAGTCATGGTTAATGAACCTGCAACAGCTTTGTCGTTAAACAAAGTAATTTTCTCATTTTCATCTTTTAAAGCAAGCGTATACAACAAAGGCAAAAAGTGCTCAGGAGTAGGTATCGCCAAATCAAATGATTTACCCTGATTTCTAAAATTAATTAAACTCTTATGGTCGTTGGCAAGAATAAACTTCTTCATTTTTTCATTGGCCTCTGTCGCCCAATCATAGGCGAAATTGTCAACATTCATTTTATCCCATGCTACCATTCCCAAATTATGTACCATATTACCACTACCAATAATCAATACACCTTTATTTCTTAACATAGCCAATTCACGAGCTAATTCATAATGGTATAAAGGACTTTGGTAATAATCTAAACTCATTTGAATAATAGGCACATCAGCATTTGGATACAAGTGTTTAATCACTGTCCAGGCTCCATGATCGAGACCCCATTTTTCGTCTAAACCAATTTGTGTTTTCTTCACTATACTCTTGGTTAGTTGGGCTAATTCAGGACTTCCTGGAGCGGGATATTGCTGATCGAAAAGAGCTTTTGGAAATCCACCAAAATCGTGAATGGTAGCAGGTTTTTGCATGGCTGTTACAAAAGTCCCTTTGGTTTCCCAATGAGCAGATATACATAAAATAGCTGTAGGTTTTGGAATACCCTTGGCTATGTTTCTGAAACCTCTAACAAATTCATTCTCTTCAATGGCATTCATCGGACTACCATGACCTAAAAATAAAACCGGCATTTTAGCTGTATTCTTAAAAGTGCCGGCCATGTGTTCTAATTCACTTAACTGCATAGCTAAACTTGATAATGGCAAAATTGCCAATGATTGTAAAAAATCTTTTCTGTTCATTTGATGGATAATGAATCAATTAAATCCCTAAAGAATTGAGGATTCAAAACTATTTCAAAGCAATATGAAAATTCGGAAATTCTGTATCAATTTTAGGAAGTTTGATAAAGCCTATTGACTCAAACTTTTAACTGCTTCATCATTTCTTCCCTAAATTCTGTAGGGGTTTGACCTGATTTCTTCTTAAAAACACTTGTAAAATAGGACTTATCCTTATACCCTAATTCAAAGCCAATTTCACTGATGCTTAACTGTGAATGAATCAATAAATTTTTAGCCTCAATTAATTTCCGTGTTTCTATGATTTCAGAAACACTCATATTCAAAATTTGCTGACAAATGAGGTTTAAGTTTCGGGTCGACATAAACAATTTTTCAGCATAGAACTCTACTCCTTCCGACCTTCTAAAATTTTGTTCTAAGATATTCAGAAAATTCTTGAAAGTGATGTGATGGGTTTTGTTCATGCTCAAATCAGATTCCTTTTGTTTCTTCCTTTCAGATTCCATCATGGCAAACAAGGCACCAAGTAAATGTTTAATCACAGCGTAATCTGGATGAGTGGATTCCATCTCCATTTGCATCATTTCGCAAAGGACAGTGATGCGTTTAAAACACATTCCTTCCTGCATCAAAATATGTGCATGATGGTGGTAGAAAGAATACAATTGAAAGGTTGTTTCTGGAATGAACTCACTTTTAAACCTGATTACCCAAGCTGAAGATTCATCATCTTGTAAAAATGGAATGATTCGGTGAATCTTACCCTTACTCACAAAAATAACTGCGGGAGCAAGTATCTCGTGGTTTGCAAAATCAATGAAATGAGAAACCTTACCCTTCATCAAAACAATGAGCTCTTCATAATCATGTGAGTGAGGATCATCTGGTGCAGCCGATAAAACTTTTGCATCTGATGTATTGAGCTGAAATATTTGAAACAATTGGGTGTTCATTTCTTAATCGAATAGCAAGCTATAACAATTTCCTTCAAATAAAAAAGAATTCAAATCTGCTTGAAAATTGATGTGGGTCAAGTCTGAAAAATTGCTCAGCAGCTACATTCGGTGCTATAATAATCAGCATTGAACAGCCCTTTTGTAGATATCGTTATACTGAATCACAATGGTAAGAAATTCCTAGATGAATGTTTTACTTCTGTATTAAACGGTAATTATAAAAACCAAAAAATTTATTTACTCGATAATGCATCAACTGATGATGATGTTACCTATGTTAGAACACATTATCCTCAAATTGAAATCATTCAAAACCCATTAAACAATGGCTATTGTGCTGCATATAATTTAGCATTTGAAGTTTGTAAAAGTCCTTATATCGTTTGTTTAAACAATGATGTAGTGGTGCACCCAGATTGGTTGAATCATCTGGTTGAATTAGCCGAAAGCAACCAAAACATAGCGGCATTACAACCTAAAATTCTCTCCTATTTTAATCATGATGAATTTGAATATGCAGGTGCCTCAGGTGGCATGATGGATCTATGGGGTTATCCATTTTTACGTGGCAGAATCTTTGATCATATTGAAAAAGATAAGGCCCAATACAATGATATAACTGAAGTATTCTGGACATCAGGTGCTGCTATGTTTATACGAAAATCAGCTTTGGATTCATGTGGAGTTTTTGATGAAACCATTGTTCATCACATGGATGAAATAGATTTATGTTGGAGATTGCGATTAAGCGGTTATGAATTGAAGGTTCAGCCTCTTTCAGAGATATACCATATTGGTGGTGCAAGTATTCCAAAAAATAGTTTCAAAAAGGTGTATTGGAACCACAGAAACTCGCTATATCTTTTACTTAAAAACTATTCATTCAAAAATGTGCTACTCTTTGCCACTGGGCATTTTTTATTAGACATCATTGCGGCATGGACTTTTCTCTTACAAGGAAATTTCACTGCATTTAAAGCCATTGCATTTGCACATGTATGGATACTCACCAACCTCAGATTGATTATGAAAAAGAGAAAAGTAGTGCAATCAATCAGAATCATTAACGACAAAAAAATAATGGCAGTCCTATACAAAGGCTCCATAGTTTGGGAATCATTTGTATGTAATAGGAATACTTATTCAAGCATTAAAAATTATACGATATGAAAATTCATTTGATACACGAAGCATTAAACGGATTGATGGTATTTCAACCGGAAGTATTTGAAGATGAAAGAGGATTTTTTGCTGAAGTATATAGAAAAGATCAGTTTGTAGCATATGGCATCAAAGATGAATTTGTTCAAGACAATCATTCTAGAAGTGCATATGGGGTGTTAAGAGGACTGCATTTTCAGTGGGAGCCGGCAATGGCAAAACTCATGAGAGTAACATTTGGAGAAGCTTATTTAATGGCAGTTGATATCAGAAAAGAGTCTCCTACTTATGGTCAGTGGTATGGTGAAACAGTTAGTGCCCAGAATAAAAAAATGGTTTATGCACCTGCTGGATTTGCAAGGGGATTTTGTGTATTGAGTGAGTTCGCAGAAATTCAATACAAGTGTACAGGATTGTATAACAAGAATGCTGAGTCTGGTATTTTATGGAACGACCCAGCTTTGGGTATCCATTGGCCGATAGAAAATCCAATTTTATCAGACAAAGATAAAAATGCACAAACTTTAGCAGAATGGTCTTTGAATCCAACATCTAATTTGATTAAATAAAATGGAAAAGAAAAGAGTTCTTATTCTAGGCGCTTGCGGATATGTAGGTTCATTCTTGAGTCCGTTTTTAGTTAAAAATGATTGGGATGTAGAAGCCGTTGATTTGTGTTGGTTTGGTAATTATTTGGATGATGAAATACCATTACATCAACAAGATATTTTCGACTTAAAAGCAGATGATTTAAGAGGTTTTGACAACATCATCTTTTTGGCAGGATTATCAAATGATCCTATGGCTGAATTTTCTCCAAAAGACAACTTCATTTACAATACTGCCATGCCAGCTTATATTGGATTTATAGCAAAAGAGGCTGGTGTTAAAAGAATGATTTTTGCTAGCTCATGTTCCGTT
>JBMLPO010000125.1:5269-8399 GCA_049242065.1 Bacteroidia bacterium | reverse complement strand
TACAGCAGGAGCATAAAAATCAGGCTAGAAGAACAAAAGAAAATAAAATCGTATTTCTTCAAGATAGTCAGAATGAAGTTTTAAAGACACAATCTGAACAATAATTCGTTAATAGTGTTAAACAATTTATCATGGATTTATTAGAAAAGCATAGCATGAAAAGGGTTTTGAGAGTAGGAGGAGTTCCCGAGCACTTTAACCTTGCCTGGCATTTAGCAATAGAAAATGGTCTTTTTGAAGAAAGAGGAATAGAAATCCAATGGCGAGATGTACCTGGGGGAACTGGAGCCATGTGTAAATTACTTCGCGACGGAGAGTTAGACTTAGCCATTGCATTAACAGAAGGAGTAGTAGCTGATATCATGCAAGGCAATCCTGCTAAAATAGTTCAGTTTTACGTGAACTCACCATTGCGATGGGGGATTTATACCTCTGGGAAAAGTGAATTAAAAAGCTTAAATAATATTCAAGGTTTGAAATATGCAATCAGTAGGTTTAAGTCGGGTTCACACTTGATGGCATATGTGAATGCTAGAAACCTGAATATACAAGTAAAACAAGAAGATTTTGTGATAGTTGGAAATTTAGAGGGAGCTAGAAAATCATTGGCAAATAATGAATCGCAGTTGTTTATGTGGGAAAAGTTCACCACCAAACCATATGCCGATTCTGGTGAATTTAGGTACTTAGGCGAATGTAGAACACCTTGGCCTTGCTTTGCAGTAGTCGCAACGGATGAATTGCTTCAAAATCAAAATTCACTACTGAATGAAGTACTTGAAATCATGAATGCTTCTTGTATTGATTTGAAATTCAAAGAAAGGGAAGCAACAAAAATGATTGCTTGGAGATACCAGTTAAAACAGGAAGATGCGCAGGAATGGTTTAGTGAATTGGAATATGCTTACAGCGAAGAAATAGATGAAATCCAGTTTATGGATATCCTTAACGACTTAAAATCTCTAGGTATTATTGAAAGAATTCCTCAATTAGAGGAGATTTGTTATTCAAAAAACCTAAGTGAAAGCCTAGTTTAGGACTTATTGTATAATTTATCCTCAATTTCCCATCTTTTTGTGGATAGCGAAAGTGAAGAAAATACTAGCTTCGCCATTTGAGATTGTGTAAGGAAGATGGACGAAAATAAAGACGAAAACTTAGAAAACGCTGAAAAGAAGGACATTCCTCAGGAGTACCATGTCACAGCTGTGAATGGACTTTATGAAAATTGGTTTCTTGATTACGCCTCTTATGTTATCCTAGAAAGGGCGGTTCCAGCTATTGAAGACGGCTTAAAGCCTGTTCAAAGGAGGATTCTGCATTCCATGAGAGAAATGGATGATGGTCGTTTCAATAAAGTTGCAAACATCATCGGACAAACCATGCAGTATCATCCTCACGGAGATGCAGCAATTGGTGATGCGATGGTTAATTTGGGACAGAAAGACCTAATGATTGAAACCCAAGGAAACTGGGGTGATGTAAGAACAGGTGATTCTGCAGCAGCAGCGCGTTATATTGAAGCGCGACTTTCTAAATTTGCACTTGAAGTTGCCTTTAATAAGCAAACTACAGAATGGCAAAATTCATATGACGGAAGAAAAAAGGAACCTGTAGCACTTCCAATGAAGTTTCCTTTGCTACTAGCGCAAGGAGTGGAGGGTATTGCTGTTGGATTGGCTACGAAAATTCTTCCGCATAATTTCTGTGAACTCATTCAAGCAAGTATTGATTACCTGAAAGGGAAGAAATTTGAGTTGTATCCAGATTTTTTAACCTATGGATTAATTGATGTAAGTAATTACAACCAAGGTAAAAAGGGCGGTAAAGTAAGAGTGAGAGCTCGTATTGAAGAGTCGGATAAGAAAACGCTTTTGATTAAGGATGTTCCTTTTGGAGTTACCACCAATCAACTTATTGATTCTATTATCAAAGCCAATGATTCTGGTAAAATCAAGATTAAAAAAGTAATAGACAATACAGCAAAAGATGTTGAAGTAGAAGTACAATTGGCACCAGGAGTTTCGCCTGATAAAACCATTGATGCTTTGTATGCTTTTACTGATTGTGAAGTAAGCATTTCACCAAACGCGTGCGTAATTGTAAATGATAAACCCGTTTTCTTAGGTGTTGAAGAATTGCTTCAATTATCAACAGAAAGAACCAAAGATTTACTCAGACAGGAACTCGAAATTAAAATGAGGGAACTAGAAGAGAATTGGCATTACGGCTCTTTGGAAAAAATCTTTATCGAAAAACGAATTTATCGTGATATTGAAGAATGTGAAACCTTTGAAGATGTAATTGATACAATTTGGAGGGGAATGAACAAATTCAGAAAACTCTTTAGAAGAGACTTGACTGAAGATGATATTTTGAGATTAACCGAAATCAAAATCAAACGTATCTCCAAATACGATAGCTTTAAAGCTGATGAATACATCAAAGGCCTAGAAGCACAATTAGAACAAGTTAAAAACGATTTAGAAAATCTAAGGGCTTATGCTGTAAAATATTTCGAAACCCTATTGAAGAAATATGGTAAAGGCAGAGAGCGTAAAACAGAAATCAGAACATTTGATACCATCGATTCTAAAACAGTAGCCATTGCAAACCAGAAGCTCTATGTGAATAAGGCAGAGGGTTTTGTTGGATATGGTTTGAAAAAAGATGAGTTTGTAAACGACTGTTCAGATATAGACGATATCATTGTATTTAGAAGAGACGGTAAAATGCTTGTGAGCAAAGTGCAAGAAAAAGCATTCATGGGCAAAGACATTATTCATGTTGATGTTTTCCGTAAAAACGACGAACGTAGGATTTACAATTTGATTTACCTTGATGGTAAAACCAAAGTGAGTTATGCCAAGCGTTTTGCCGTTACCGGAATTACCCGCGACAAAGAATATGACCTCACTCAAGGTACGAATGGTTCTAGAATTTTGTATTTTACTGCAAACCCTTCTGGAGAAGCTGAAATAGTAGGCATCACATTGAGTCCATTGAGCCATGCACGTAAATTGAGCTTCGATTTCGACTTCTCTACATTGGCTATTAAAGGGCGGTCGGTGCAAGGAAATATTGTAAGTAAGTACTTGGTAAAAAGTATTAAACTTAAACAAAAAGGTGT
>JBMLPO010000125.1:0-5259 GCA_049242065.1 Bacteroidia bacterium | reverse complement strand
GAACACAGCAGAACACGGCGCTTATGTAGGGAATTTCTCAGGAGAGGACCAAATTATTTCTATTTACAAAGATGGTAATTACGAGCTCACCAATTTCGATTTATCGAATCATTTTGAGTACGAGCAATTGTTGTTAATCGCCAAATTCAGGCCACAAAGACCTTTAACTGTCATCTATTTTGATGCGAAAGGGAAGCAATACAATATCAAACGTTTCTTGATTGAAACTTTAACCATGAACAAAAAATTCATGTGTATCCCTGAAGAAAAAGGCAATTATATTTTATTGGCTACCGATTTAAAAGAGCCGAAAGTAAATTTGGTTACTGGAAAAGGGAAAACAGCTTTGGAGGATATATTGAATTTATCGGAGATGATAGATGTGAAAGGTTGGAAGGCAATAGGAAACAAGTTTGCTGGAGCTGATTTGCAAAAATTAGAACTATTGGAACCAGACCCTGAAGCGGAAGCGGAAGAGGTAATAGCGGAAGAAACTATTGTAAATGATGACTTATTCAAAGAAGAGCAGGAACGCATCAAAAAACTTTTAGAAGATGATGATGCAGATACTTTTGAAAAGAAAAAGCCAATTAAAAAGGCAGATCCAGGAAAAGATGATCAACCGAAGCTTTTTTAAAGCTGGATGTTGGTGGCGACTTTATGTTTTTGGTTATTAGCTTTTTGGCTCCTTGCTATTGGCTTAAAAGCGGTGGACGTAATTTAGGCTTTTACATTTCTGCCAACAGCTAAAAATTCAACTCAGTATACAAAAAATGAATCTACTTTAGATTCAGCAACTGATAAATTAAAAAACCGGATTAAATTCCAGCCTTTGGTTTTACAAGTATAGGTTAGTGTTGCATCAAAACTTGGGAATAGCATGGTGCATTCACAACCTATACTTGATATTTTAGAAGAAACCCAAATTTCATTTTTGGAATTCACTTCATTCTCTATTATTTCAAATCCTTTAAAGCTAGAACAGCCATCACGGCCTGTGGCTTGTACAGGGATACTTAGAACTTGACCAATTTTACATGAATCTAAGATTTCTGGAACTTGAGTAATCCCGCCCACAAATTCTTGTTTACAATCATTTTTCACACAAGATGAAAACAACAATATAACAAAAATAAAAGTGCAGAATTGCTTCATATTACTATTCTTTCACTATGCGACTTTGGTACATTCTATTGTTTCCATCAAGAATTTTAACCATATATACTCCTTGTGGAATTGAACTTACATCCATTTTAATGGCATTTGAAAAAGTATCATACTGATAGGTAGGTACAATTTCTTTACCTACTAAGTCGTAAACCTTTAAAACCAAAACAGAATTACTTCTTTCAATTGGAATATTCACCTCTGTTTTAGCTGGATTTGGATAAGATGGAACACTTTGAATTGCATTTAACTCAAATAAACTATTCGGCATGGCAACTTTAAAGTCAATCATACTAGAGTCTAACCTGGTAAACTGATTGCTTAATCCAACAATTTTAAAATAGGTTAATACTTTTACCCAAATAACCCAATCCTTCACATCAGCTTCAACTGGCGTGCCAAAAAGGCGAGCGCATCCTTTTGCACCACCAGCCCAAGTGCGAGTAGGTTTGTCTGCTTCATAACCAAAGTTTGAAGGTACATTTTCGATTGATATTACCGAAGCAGAATCTACTTTTACATTGTAAACAGTACCTTGTAAAGTAACAAATGTATCTAATGGAACCATGAGTGAGATTACCTGACTGTATGGTTGACCAACAATTCCATTGGGTAATTTATTAGGAGAAATTCCAGGATAGTTTAATGCTGGATCTGGAGTGCATTGTGCATTTGCAAACTGAATGCTAGCAAAAAGGGCAAAAATGAGAGTAATTCTTTTTAACATATTCTTGTTATTGAGCTTATTTAATTCGAAAATAGTGAATTATTCACTGAAGAACTTATTGTTTTTTGGTAAAGATGTTCAAGATTTAGCAGAATAAAACTTAAAAATATAATAAACCATCAAAATGAGCCCAGAAATAAAGGGGATTAGAGAAAATAGTTTGGTACCAGGAAAATAAAATTCATCCAACATCCAGATTGCATTTGCCAAAATCCAACAGAAAACTGCCAAATTGGGTATCAAATTCAAATAATTAGATTTACTTTTAAATACAATCCAAAATGCCATAGAGAGGGTAGGGATGATCATTAATACTGCTGCTAGTTTCCATTCCAACATCCAGAAAGAATCTTTAATTAGCCAAAGTATAACATGTAAATTCTCTCTATGCCTTTCCTTCTCTTGCATCTTCTGAAATTTGATTAACCTTAACTGGCTCTTGTTCCTTTTTAGGTGGTTTTGAGCAATAATCACATAACTCGCCTGAATCTAAAATCCCTTTCCCTTCGCACTGAGGGCAAACATATCCGCAACTCATTTCTTATCAGTTAAAAAGTTCATTACTTGTTCAAATTGATTTTGTGAAGACAAATTACCATCGATCCAAAATATAGAATGTCCATCTTTTTCTAGTTTTCGAAAATAGGTCATTTGTCGCTTTGAAAATCTCCTGATTTCAAAAAACAAAATTGTTTTCATTTCATCTAAGGAAAGTTCGTTCATCAAGTATTTTGAAATGTATTTGTATTCCAAGCCAAGTCTTTGCAATCGTTCACTTGAAACTCCATCATTCATTAATTGTTCAACTTCATCAATCATACCCTCTTTGAATCTTTGTTCCAATCTGTTTTGAATGCGTTGCCATCTGATTTCCGTACTTGGATGAATGCCTATTATTATTGGGTTTAAGGCTCGCGATTGAATAAGTTCATTGGAGTCATAAGTCAATGATTCATATAAACGAATCAGACGGAGTTTGCTCAATTGATTGATGTCGGGTTGAGATTGCAAATAATGTAATTGCTTTATTTCACTTCGAAGTTCATCAGCTGATTTTCTCTCTAATTCTTTGCGTAAATCCTTGGAAACCGATAATCCAGCAAATTCAAATTCTTTCAAGAATGTTTCAAGATACAAGCCACTACCTCCGCATATTACGGGCGTAACCAACCTTTGCGACATTTCATCTATCACCCTGTTTGAAGCTTTTACATAATCACTTAAAGTAAATTCGGCCTTTAAATTACAGATATCAATCAAGTGATAAATAATAGACTTTGTACCCAATGTATATTCTTTTAAATCCTTTCCGCTTCCAATATTGAGTTCTTGGTATACCTGTCGGCTATCTGCACTAATGATTTCAGCTTGATAAATATTTGCTATCTGCACAGCTAATTTTGTCTTACCTGATGCAGTTGGACCTAAGACCATGATGGCTTGATTGAATGTAGGTAGAGTCATCTTAAATCTAGGATATATTTCAAGCTTGAAACAGTATGTTGTGCTGATTGAAAATCATTTGAACCAGTATTAAATTGCTTTCTACTCACTTCCTTAAACCCCAGTTTTTTGAATGCATTTCCCGTTCCCCAATTTAAATCGGCATAGGTCATGATATGTTTAGCACCAGAATCTTTTATAAATGCATTCAGTAACTTACTCATTCCGCCAATTACAGTAGAATCTGATATGGAAGCATATCTTTCCCAAACATAAGAGTAATAAGGAATAGCTTCATAGGTCATGATTTTTGCCTTACTAAAACAAGCCACAGCCATCAATTTTTGTTGATAAAACAAACCATATCTATTGGGTGCGCCTGTTGTGCCTAAAGAATGATTGAACTGAAGGAATTCATCAGCTTCGGATTTAGTGATTTGCTGAACCTCACACAATCTTCCATGAATTCGATTTCTGATTTTAAACAAACTTAATATTCTATTTTTTAGTAATTGGCTGCTTTGAATGAACTCTTCTTTATTGATTTGAATAAAT
The DNA here is from genome assembly GCA_049242065.1 of Bacteroidia bacterium. Classification (GTDB taxonomy): domain Bacteria; phylum Bacteroidota; class Bacteroidia; order UKL13-3; family UKL13-3; genus CAISCU01. The sequence goes on along the minus strand of JBMLPO010000125.1, from coordinate 1,367 downwards.
CTAATTTGGTGCTTCAGGCTGAAATCTTCTAGCTTTTGAATTTTATCTAAGTCGGAATGTTCATCTTTTATTAAGAAAACCAATGCTTTATCATTTAGATACACACCATCAAAACCATTTAATTCTTTTAAGTCACCCAATTGAAATTGAATTTTGTGGTATTGAAGCAGTTGTATCAAAAAATCTTTAAATAACATTAAATTTTTCGTTAATTCTATTACAAATAACCATATAAAAAGCTAATTTTGAATACTTGAGAAAATTTAAGCCATATTGTTTATTACTGTTGTTATTGCCTTTATTGGGATTAGCCAAAACTACTGAGTCGGTTTACCAATTCAAAGGAGCTGCTTACACTCAAAATATTATTGAATTAAAAGGCCCGTGGCAATTTTATTGGAACAAAACAGCACAACAAGTACTTAATGAAAACCCAGAATACACGAGCACCAATGTTCCAGGAAGTTGGAGCAGTGAGGCTTATAGCAATGTAGGTTATGCTACTTACCGATTCAAATTTACGCATGATTACAAAATAGGGGAAGTTTTGGGAATTAAAATGTATTCCATTAGTTCTGCTTATAATTTGTATGTAAATGGAGAGAAATTAGGAGGTGTTGGACATTTTTCATGCAATGCTGATACTTCAAAACCAGATTATTTTCCAAGAGGATTTTACTTCACAGTTCAATCTGATACCGTAGATATTTTGGTTGAAGTTTCAAATTATCAATACAGGCAGAGTGGAATTTGGATCACACCAATCATGGGAAAGGCATCATTAATTAAGAGTAATAGTTATTTCAATTTGGTTGGTTATTCTGCCTTAATTGGTGCTTTATTTATCATGGGTCTGTATTTCTTGGCCTTTTATTATACCAAAACAACCGAAAAATCTATCATATTATTTGCATTTACTTGCTTTGCTGCAGCTTTTAGAATTGGAAGTACTGGCGAAATAATATTTAGACAAATTGATTTACTCATCTCATGGGAATCATTGGTAAAAATGGAATTTATTTCATTTTGTATGATGATGCTGTTTGGAGTTTTGTATTTACAAAGTCTATTCAAACAAGATGTAAACATGAAGGTTTCAAATGGTATTAGTGCAATTAATATAGTATTCGCTTTCTTGTTTTTATTGCTACCAATCAAAACAGGATCTTATTTAATACCCCCATATTTATTCATCGTTCTTCTTCAATTGGCCTATCTCTTTCAACTCATTATCAAGGTAATTATCCATAAGAGAAAATTATCTGGATTAATTGGTGGTGCCTATCTTTTAATTTTCATTCTTGGTCTCAATGATATTTTATTGAGTCAGGAATATATCAATTCTGTTTTCCTTGCGCCCTTAGGTG
>JBMLPO010000124.1:0-2884 GCA_049242065.1 Bacteroidia bacterium | reverse complement strand
AACCATTGCAAACAAAATGGCTGAAGAAGTGAAGTTATATGTAGAAAGGTAAGACATTTTGTCTTTATTCTGATTCAAATTCTTACTTATATGATTAAAAAGCGGACATAAAGTCCGCTTTTTTTATTTGGAACATGCTTTGATTGAAAAGAGTCATACTAACAAATTAAAAATAAGGAGAACCTAATTATGACATTCATTAAATTAAATCCAAGTCGCGAATTATTTAGAGATCAAGTAATTCCTTCACACCTAAGCAGCCTCTTCGATTCTGTATTAAACGATGGTTTGGGCAAATTCGAAAGAAACGTTTTTTTCACTCCAAGAGTTGATATTTTGGAAAATGAAAAGCAATACGAAGTACACATGGCTTTACCAGGTTTGAAAAAAGAAGAAATCTCAATTGAAATTGAAAAAAATGTACTGAGCATTAGTGGTGAAAGAAAAATGGCCTCAGACCGCAAAGAAGATAAGTACCATACTGTAGAAAATTTTTATGGCAAATTTTCTCGCAGTTTTACCTTGCCAGAGCAGACAGACAAAGAAAATCTGGATGCAGAGCTCAATGATGGAATCCTAAAAATTAGAATTCCTAAACTTGAAGTAAAACAAAACCGCAGTAATGTGGTTATAAAGTAAATCAAGCAGGGGTAGCTTGAGTTTTCATAGGTTAGAAAGTCCCGGTCTTTTATAGATCGGGATTTTTTTTTCCTCATTCTAGCATCAATTATTTTGTACTACAAATAACTTTAACAATCTAGTAAACATGGTTTCAGGTTTTATGCGAGATATGTTAGCAGAATTCTATTATTTTCGCAGAAATCATGAAGGTTTATAAGAGTCTAGAAGAAATGCCTGATATCAGGAATGCGATTGTAAGTCAAGGGACTTTCGATGGTGTTCATCATGCACATCAGGTGATTTTAAACAGATTAAAAAACTTGGCTGAAGGTTTAAACGGTGAAACCGTTTTAATTACCTATGAGCCTCATCCTAGAATGGTTTTATTTCCAGATGACCATGGTTTGAAACTGTTAACTGATTTGGATGAAAAGATTGAATTACTTGCTGCCCAACAAATCGATCATCTGCTGGTTTTGCCATTTACCAAGGAGTTTAGCCGATTGAGTTCATTGGATTTTATTAAGAATATCATCCTAGATAAACTAAAGACTAAATACTTAGTAATTGGTTACAATCATCGTTTTGGAAAGAACAGGGAAGGTAGTTTTGAACATTTAAAAGAATTTTCAAAAGCTTATGGATTTGAAGTAGCAGAAATACCTGAACAAGATGTAAACAATGTTTCGGTGAGCTCTACAAAAATTAGAGAATCGCTGCTAGCTGGTGAAATCAAACAAGCCAATACATATTTGAGTAGAAAATACTGTTTAACAGCACAAGTAGTTCAAGGAAAACAATTAGGCAGAACAATTGGATTCCCAACAGCAAACTTGGTTATATTAAATGAACATAAACTCATTCCCGCAGATGGAGTTTATGCCGTTGAAGTGGAATGGAACAAGCAGATTTTGGGAGGAATGATGAATATTGGAAACAATCCAACCATTCATGGAAAAGGAAGAAGTATGGAAGTCCACATTTTTAATTTTAGTGAAGATCTTTATAATCAAACTATACGCGTGTCGTTTGTTGATAAACTCCGCAATGAAATTCGATTTTCTGGAATTGAAACACTGAAATCTCAACTCTTTCAAGATAAATTGCGGGCTTTAGAAATATTATCAAACAACGCACAGCAAGGTACTCGATGAATTTAAAATATAGTTTACTCCTTTCTTTTTTATTGATTTTTGGATGGTCAGCGCAAGCCCAAGTTGAATTGGAATTGGAGCCTGATACCACTATTGTAGTTGAGTTTGAAGAAGATGAAGAAGAAGCTGATGAATACGATTCAGTGATTGTGAGTCCTTCAGAAAAATATTGGGACTTTATTCGCCCTAGAAATTTTTTATTCGATACCGCATTTGCGCCTGCACACCAATTCTACCAAAGTTGGGATACTGTTACAATTAATCCATACCGCGTTGATTTAAAAAACATGCATGATACCATTCACTTGGTATTAGGTAATATAGAAGATTGTGCTTTTCATCCACCTGCCATTGGAGATATCACTTCTAATTTTGGATTTAGAAGATGGGGGAGACGACTCAAATTTCATTTTGGAACTGATATCAGAATGGAAGTGGGCGACCCAGTTTATGCTGCATTTGAAGGGGTAGTGAGAATTGCCAAACGCAGCGCGGATTATGGCTATGTGGTTTTAATTAGGCACAATAATGGATTAGAAACTTTATATGCTCATTTTTCACAATTACTGGCATACCCTGGACAACCTGTAAAAGGTGGTGATATCATAGGATTGGCAGGCAGTACCGGAAGATCAACTGGTCCACACTTACATTTTGAAGTGAGGTTTTTGGGGGAAAAAATCAATCCTGCACAAATTATTCATTTTCCAACGGGCTCTTTATTAAACGATACATTTCAAGTTGATAAAGGTTGTTTTAAACATTTATACGAATACCAGTCGGCCAAATTAAAAGCCAAAACACCTAAATACATCAAGGCAAAAAAGAATGATACTCTCATTAAGATTGCCAATAGATATGGTGTGAATGCAAGACGATTAGCTAAGTTAAATAGGATTTCAGTCAAAACTAAAATCAAAGCTGGTAGAAGAATTCGCTTGAGGTAATTTAGTTTTCTAAAAAATTAATAACCGACTGATATACTTTTTCAGGTTGCTCTGCATGCAGCCAATGGCCTGCATTTTCAATTGTATCCAATTTAAAATAAGGAAACAATTCTGAAATTTTTGGCATGTCAGTTTCTTTGATATAGAGTGAATTAGCCCCTT
>JBMLPO010000123.1:0-5831 GCA_049242065.1 Bacteroidia bacterium | reverse complement strand
AAGGCCATCCTTTTAAGATGACCTTTATTATGAATTCTATTTACTTCGCAGCTGTCTTATAATACTCCAGCGCTTTTGGCATCCATTTGTTGATGTCTGAAATTCTTGTTTCAGGACTTGGGTGCGTGCTCATGAATTCAGGTGGACGAGCGCCGCCAGCAGCATTCATTCTTTGCCAGAACAAAGGTGCTTGTTTAGGGTCGTAACCAGCCATTGCCATGAAGTATAATCCCATTTGGTCGGCTTCAGATTCGTGCATTCTGCTAAATGGCAACATCACTGCCAATTGTGAGCCTACACCATAAGCAGTCGAAAATATAGCTTGGGTTTCTTGTGGTTTACTGGCCAAAGCAACAGATAATGCTTGTCCGCCAAATTGCTGTGCCAATTGCTGACTCATTCTTTCGTTTCCATGACGGGCTATAGCGTGTGCAATCTCGTGTCCCATTACTACGGCAATGCCTGTTTCGTCTTTACATACAGGAATGATTCCAGTATAAAAAGCAACTTTACCACCTGGCATACACCAAGCATTTACAGTTGGATCATTGATTAAGTTGAACTCCCATTTATATCCTGCAATTTGGTCCGACATTTTATTTCGTTGTAAGTAAAGTGCTACTGTTTTTGCCAATCTATCTCCTACTCTTTTCACCATAGCAACATCATTTCCTGTAGTTACTACCTTACTTTTTGACAATACTTCATTGTAAGAAGTTAAACTCATTGACATCATTTGGCTTTCAGGCAATAAACTCAATTGCTTACGTCCGGTAATAGGAACTTTGGAACAGCCTGCTACAAAAACAATGGCTAATAATAAAGGAAGGATAATTCTAGTTTTCATCTTTTTGAATATTGAACAAATATCTTAATTATGAATTAGGATATCAAAAAATAAGCCAATCATTGAAAAATTGTTTGTTTTTCTAAAAACTGAATGGTAATCTTCCTAAAAGATTCGTATCTAAGAGGTTTGAAAATATTTGCTTAGAATATATCCGGGGGCTTTCGTGTTATATTTATCATCTGTCGATATTTTGCCACAAGTGGGGCAATTAGTCTACCATGAAATAGTCTACCATGAATTTTTAATTAATGAATTGAGTTCAATTAGACCATCGATTAACCAATAATTAATAGTCGGAAATGGTATATTGGTTTATAGCAGAATAAATCACCAATTTTAGAAAGAAAGAATTACAAATTCCCTTTACCATCAAATGATGATTTGTTTATAGTTAAAGAATCCTGATAAAGTAATTTAAATACGTGAACCATTTTAAATGACTAGCTTTTTTCTAAAAATTATTTAATCATTTCAAGCCATAAAAAAAGGCAGAAACACGATGGTTTCTGCCTTTGAGTTAAAACTAAATTAAACAATAAGACCAACTAATTCTTCACTAACTTTTGGGTAGATAGTAATTTTTCACCATCTAAAATTTCAACAAAATAAACTCCAGAGCCCAATCTATTTAAATCTAAATCTGCATGTAATTCAGCTTGCTTACATACATATTGTACATTCATTATTTCTTGTCCCATGATATTTTTTACTATGATAGTAGCAGTAGGAGAAAGGATATGACTTGCATGTATACTTGTGCTTTCGTTAGCAGGATTTGGATACATACTTACCTGCGAATTGAATTGATTCATCAAGGCATTTTTCTTTTCTAGATAATCTTCACTTCCTCTATTCACAAAAATAATTCTGAATCTAGCCTCTCCTTTCTCAGCAGGATTTGATCCTATATTGAATTCATAATTAGGTCTATCATTTAACAAAGTGATAACCCCTAAAAATTTATCCTCTAATAAAACATCATAGGAAGTAAATTCATCTAATTGAGAAAAAACCAATTTATGTAAACCAGCTGCCGTAGTTGAAATCCCCAATTCAATCACATCTTCTGAAACTGGCGGGGCTACCGCATTCAAAGCATATTTTTTACCAGCGCTGATGCTATACAAATTGATATTGCTATTAAACATTTTCTCTGCATCGAATTCAGCGTCTTTTAAAACACTTGCTCCTGGTACAAAATGAATAGCCATTTCATCAAACATCAAACCCGATTTCATAAATGATGCTTTTAGGGTTTTTATTTTGCTTTTGAATAAACTTCCAACAGGAGTTGTTGAAGATTTTACTGATTCATTTGCTGTTAATACAGGCGAACTGGCATTTGCTTTCACAAAAAATGCTTGTCCTGAAGCAATGGTACTTTCACCACCATTCAATCCAATAATTCCATTATAAGTGGCGAAATTATTGGTAGTTGGATTGTATATCCAGAAAGTATTATCAATATTGGTTTTGGTCCAAGCAATATTGTCCCAATTGATATCACATGGATAAGGATTACCCACCAAGTTCCAACCTTCACCGTTTGAAGAAGTATATGTCAAAGCAAAATTAAACATACCAGTTTGAATCGTTCCTTTTGCACTTAATGTTACATCATTTGCAGCAGGTAAACTTCCATCTAATAAACTACATCCTTGCTCTCTGTTTCCTCTGATAAAAACCTTGTATCCTTTGCCAACCTGCAAATTGGTAGCTGTGGTATTTGGAATGGTTTGCCAAGCATTGTTATAAACAGTGGCTCCAGCAATTGCGGCAGTTGATGAACTTACACTTGCGCTTGATTCGTTAAAAGTAAACATAGATGCAGCATTTGTTAAGGTAGCATCAAATCCATTGCTATTGGCACTTAAACTTGGGCAAGTACTTCCACCAGAACCCGAACCTGTGATATGAATATTTTGCTGCCAGCTAGTAGAAATACTTGGTCCACTTGTAAATGGAGCGGCAATGTATCTGTATTTACGACCAGTACTTCCTGGGATAAATCTTTCTACAGTTACCTGAGTTGCATTGTTTAGGGCACCCATTATCTGTGTAATTTTTGCAGTTCCAATAGCGCTTGAGGCCAATCTAACCGGACGGTTATTGAAATCAACAATAGCACCAGCATTGTTAATGTTTAATGCGGTACCAGCTGCAAAATCTGCATAGGCTGAAGCACCTAGGCTTAAATTCTTGTTGGAAGTAGAAAGGCTTCCAGCTTCAACAATAAGTGCATTTGTTACTGATGTTGAAGTACTCAGTGTGAAGCCTAATGAATTGTCTATAATTAAATTTTTAACTGTTGATGGTAATCCTGATCCAGAGAATTGCGAGCTGCTACCCTCATAAACATAAGTGCCGCTTGTTGAGAAAGTACGTGTTCCATTTACTTGCACATTTCCACTAGGACCAGTACTTTGAATTCCATTTGATGACGCAATTCTTAAACCAGCATTTGCATTCATACTGAAATCACCAGTGCTACCATCTAAAATACTTGTTCCTAAATTTAAATTGGTATCAGCTACTACAAAATCAATATCACCCATTAAACGACCCGCTGTTTTTACAAATACACCATTCAAACCATTAAAAGTAATCAAAGGATTTGCAGAGCCTGTTTCAATGATTTCGCCACCTGAGATGATAAGGTTCCCTGTTCCATTACTTCCATTTCCAATTGTTACAGAAATGGTTTGTGAATTATTTGCCAGATTAAATGAACCTGCCAATACTTCTAGGCTATCTCCTATGTTTAAATTAGGATTGCTCGCAACCGTTCCATTCATCATAGAGATAGAACCCGTTCCAGTATTTTGAATGGTCATTTTGTTTCTAACTTCAAAGGCATTGCTGGTATTGATTAAAGGACTCACATGAGCTGTTTGTGAAGCAGCATTCCATTTAAAATTATAGAATGATGAACCAGAATAGGAGAAACCATTGTTGTTTGTGCAACCAACTACTTCACACAAACTGCCATCTTCCCAAGTAGCAGCAGGAATAGTCACTGCAGCACCAACATGGTTATCAGTATATATACTACCTGATTTAAATTTCAATCCTGATCCACTTATTGTTCCTGCATTTTGAATGGTTCCGTAACAATCCATTACTGGGGTTCCGCTTAATAAGGTTAATGTGGCTCCAGAATTAACTTGTAAAGTGGCTCCTGCTTCAATGGTACATTCATCTAAATTCAGACTACTTGAAACCGTTGCAATATGTCCTGCTCTGATTAAAATATCACCACTAGCACTGCTCGGCGCTGTTGATGCAGCTACCCAACCTGTGCCTGGATTTGTTTCCCAATTGCTTGCTGATACAAAATCAACATTTCCATTTGTTCTATAATCTCCTGTTGATGGCACAATTGAACCATCAGTTACATGGCCATATAATCCTGTACTGGTTCCTACCAATAACTCATCATAGTAAACAAAGTTGATTTCAGTTCCTTCAGGATAAGTATATCCTAAGGTCCAAGAACTGCCGCCAAAAACCATGTAGTAAATTTCATTATCAACCGCACAGAAAACGGTATCAACACCCAAAGTTGATGCTTTACCCTCTTTACCTGCTACAAAAGGAAATCCGCTAGTGGTGAAAGGAGTCCATTTATTGGTACCAGAAATTATTTTGTAATAGCAGATAGGATGGTTGTTCCCGGCATCTGTTCCTGTTGCAATTAATGTATCACCTGTAGGACTTTTATATAAATCTTCAATAGTTGCCACAATTAAAGAACCCGTGCTGGTGTTGGCACCATTCATATTTTGAGAAGCTGTCCAAGTGGCTCCTGATTTTACAATTCTATAAACACTTCTGCCTTGTGGGGTGCTTAAGTCATATCTAACAGAAACATAAGCAACTGTATCTGTTCCTTCTATATTAAAAATAATATCAGTTGCATCTACATCCTCACCAGAACCTGATGCCTCCAATAACAATTGCGACCAACTTGAACCAGAATTGGTGGTATAAAACAAACCTCCTTTTCTATAATTATCTAACTCCCAAGTTGCAAACACAATGCTTTCATCATAAGGACAAACTTCAATGGCTGAGTTTTGAATACCAGTATCAGGAAAACTGTATGGTGCAGATTCCGGTGTGAATTTTTGAGTCCAATTGCTTCCACCATCAGTGGTTTTGTAAATCCTTAAATTCCCAACATAGGCAGTATTGTAATCACTTGGCAACATATCAGCAGAATAATATGGAGAACCATCACCATTTGGGAAAATGGCTCTACTCCAACTAGGACTTGTAGTATAATTTGTAACTTTTCTTATTCCAGATTTTGAGGCCAACCAAGCTGTGTTTTTATCATCGGTCATATCAATATCTTTTACTTGAATGGCTTCAATTCCTCTATCAAGTTCTTTCATAATTGAACCACCATTTTCTGAACGAGCTATTCCTTGGTCGCTAGTCATGTAAACAGTTAAAGTATCAATTGGGTCAACATAAACCACTCCATCATTTGGATGGGTTTGCTGACTCACATTTCCGAAAGTTGTCCAAGTTGCACCTTGGTCTGTTGAATAACATTTTGCAAAATAGGTTCTATAAGACGTGGCTGAACCACCAAAGGCTATGACGTTTGAAACTACGCCATCAATAGACGGAGTTACTTCTGTCCAAGTAGTTTCATTATCAGAATACCTGAACAATTTCATGTAACCTGCAATGTTTTGTTGTCCTCCTAAAAATATTCTACCAGAAGGACTAATTCCAAAACCTAAAAATGAAGTTACAGAGGGCATGGTTCCCAGCGACAATGAACTCATACTTAAGCCTGAAGTTAATGCATAAAATTCTTGACTTGTTTTATAAACTAAGGGACTTGAACCACCGAAAAATATATAGACTTTATTGTTAATTGGATTTACATCAATAACAGTAGGTTGACCGGATGCAGCCATAGTAAAAGGAGCATTGATATTTTCTGAATAAACACCTGCACTGCTAA